>DASTZC010000239.1 GCA_035764505.1 Candidatus Polarisedimenticolia bacterium | reverse complement strand
CTCTAATCTGTGCGACCATGCTGGCTGAGGGTGATGCGGGTAGGCCGGAGGTCTTTAGGGGAGGGGAAGGATCGAGCGTGAGCTCACCGGATCTGAGGCTGGCGCGCCGGGTGATTGCCGGTGAAGAGGCGGCCTTTTCGGAGTTCTTCGACGGCTATTTCTCCGCCTTGTACCGCTTCGCCCTGGCTCGCATGGACCAGGACGCCGACGCGGCGGAGGAAGTGGTGCAGGCAACGCTGTGCAAGGCGATCCCGAAGCTGAAGACCTACCGCGGAGAGGCTTCGCTGCTGACCTGGCTGTGCACCTTCTGCCGTCACGAGATCTCGGATCACTTCCGGCGCGCGGGCTCCCCCGGGCGCCAGGTCGAGCTGGTCGAGGACCATCCCGAGATCGCCGCGGCGTTGCAGACGCTTACGGCCCCGGCTTCCGGACCGGAGGGCTCGCTGCTGGCGCGGGAGATCGCGCGGCTGGTGCACGTGGCGCTGGACCAGCTCCCGCCGCACTACGCGCACGCTCTCGAATGGAAGTATGTGGAGGGCCTGCCGGTCCAGGAGATTGCCGTCAAGCTCCGCCTGAGCCCCAAGGCGGCCGAGTCGCTCCTGACGCGGGCGCGTGAAGCATTTCGTGAAGGGTTCGCGGCATTGACACGGGAACGGGAATTGCGCGACAGACCGAGTGAAAGCGGATGAGGCGAAGCAATCCATGAATTCTTTCGACGAAGCGGGTGGTGGGCGCCGGGCCATCTCCGACGCCGATCTGGAAGCCCTGCTGCGCGCCACCGGCGCCCGACCGGAGGCGCCGTCGGAGCGCGCCGAGCGGGTGCGCCGCGCCGCGCACGCCGTCTTCCGGACACAGGCGGCGCGCGCCGTCCGGCGGCGCCGCCTGACGTGGGGTCTGGCGCTGGCGACCGCGGCTCTCCTCGTCGCCGGCGCCGCCCTGCCGGTCGTGCTTGGCGTCGGTCCCGGGAGCCCGGAAGTTGCCAGGGTGACGCGGGTCAGCGGCCAGGCCTCGATACGCAGCGGCGGCTTCCTCCTGCCGCGGACGGCTCCCGCCCTGACGGGCGGTCCGGTCCGGGCCCATAACGAAGTCATCACGGCGCCAGATGGAGCGCTGGCGTTCGAGATGGCCGGCGGCGGCAGCGTCCGGCTGGCTCCGGGCAGCCGCGCCCGCCTGCCCGAGGCGCGCGTCGTGGAGCTGGAGCGCGGGACGCTGTATGTCGACTCGGAGCAGGGGCGTGCTGCCGGAGCGGAGCCGATCGAGATCCGCACGCCGCTCGGCCGTGTTTTGGAGAAGGGGACGCAATTCGAGGTGCGGCTGCTGGAGGACGCGCTGCGCGTGCGCGTGCGGCGAGGCGCCGTACAGATGCGGCGCGGCGCGGCGGGAATCGACGTCGCCGCCGGACAGGAGCTGGAGGTCGACGCGCGGGGCGGCACGCGTAGCGGCGAGATTCCGGCCTACGACACCGAATGGAGCTGGGCGGGGAACATCGCCCCGCCGATGGCGATCCAGGGACGCACGCTGCGCGAGTTCCTGGATTGGGCGGCGCTGGAAAGCGGGTTGCGGCTGCAGTTCGCCGACGAGGAGCTGGGGACTTCGGCCTCGACCATCGTCCTGAGCGGCTCGATCGAGGGCTTGACCCTCGATCAGGCGCTCGACTCGGTGCTCCTGACCTCGCGCATGACCCGGAAAGTCGAAACAGACACGCTGCGCATCGAAAGGCTGGCGCCCGCCGAACCGCCGCGCTGAGTCCCGGGATTAATCCCGCATCCCCTTGAATCGCGTCGAGGGGGAGGAGCAGAATCGCACCATGCTTCTCTCCCGAGGCCCGCGCTCGCGATCTGCGTGCCGCCGCTGGACGCTTGCGCTCGGTTGCCTTGTCCTGTTCGGAGTCGCCGCCGCTTACTCCGATGAGGCGCAGGCGCCCCGTTACACCGGGCGCCCCCTGATCGAGGTAATCGACCAGCTGCGCGGTTCCGGCCTCAAGATCCTCTACAGCAGCGCCGTCGTCGGGCCCGATCTGCGGGTCGCTTCCGAGCCGAGCTCCTCCGAGCCTCGCCGCATCCTGGATGAAATCCTCAAACCACTGGGCCTCATGGCGCAGGAAGGACCCGAGAACGCCCTGCTGATCGTGCCTGCCGCCCCCGTCGAGGCGACGCTGACGCTGAATGGAAGAGTGCTTTCAACCTCCCGCGGCACGGCGGTCGTGGGGGCCTTCGTCCATGCCGCGGGAGCGGCTGCCGGAGCGACGACACGCCCCGACGGGACCTTCGCGCTCCCGGGCCTCGCGGCCGGCGTCTACGAGATTGACGTCGAGGCGACGGGCTTCGGCCCCAAGAGCATCCCCGACTTGAAGGTCGATGCCTCGCGCTCGCGGCTCACCATCTGGCTCGATCCGCAGCCCGCCTTCGCCGAGCAGGTGGTCGTCACGCCGAGCCTGCACGAGCTGTCGGGTGAGGGGCCCGCGCCGCACCTCACCCTCGATCGCGAGGAAGCGGGCCTGGTCCCGGCCAGCGGCTCCGACCTCGGGCAGGTCCTCGAGAGGCTTCCCGGCATCGCCGCGCCCGACAGCTCCGCCGCCTTCTACTCGCGCGGATCCGAAGCGCGCGACGTGTCGCTCATCCTGGACGGGCTGGAGCTCTACGCCCCCTACCACATGCAGGGCTTCCAAAGTCCCTTCAGTCTGGTCGACAGCACCATCATCGACACCATCGACTACCTGGGAGGGGGGTTCACCGCCGAGTTCGGCGACCGGCACGGCGGCTTCGTGGATCTCTCCACCTCCCTGCCGCAGGAAGGGCGGCACGGGCTGATCGAGGCGGGAACGGTGAACAGCCGCGGCGGCTACAGCGCCATGGTGGCGGACCACTCGCTGCTGATCTCGGCACGCGCCTGGTACCCGGAAGCCTTCACCGACACGGTCCAGCTCGGGGAGACCGGCTTCGATCCTCGCTTCGGCGACATCTACGCGAAGTATTCGGCGGTGCTCACTCCTTCGACGGTTCTCTCGTTTCACGGGCTGTTCGCCACCGACAACCTGGAATTCAACGAAGACGAGGGGGGCGAGTCGGTCGACGCGTCGGAGACCAGCGCCTACCTCTGGGTGCGGGCGCTGCACGCCTGGTCGGAGAAGGTCTTTTCGCGCACCGTCGTCTCGGGCGGGCGGCTCGAGCGGAATCGCGAGGGAGTCTCCGAGCCCGAGGATACCGGGATCGAGGTCGACGATCGCCGCAGCGCCGACTTCTACGGCCTCACGCACGACCAGACCTGGAAGCTCTCGAACAGCCACCTCATCAAAGGCGGCTTCCTGGTCCGCCCGCTGGGGGCCGACTACCATTACTCCACCCAGCCGACCGGCTCTCCCGAAACCACCCTGCGCCTCGAGCCCTCGGGGACTTCCTACGCCGTCTACGCGGCGCACCGCGCCGCCTGGTCCGGCAGCTTCGCCACCGAGGTGGGAGTGCGATGGGACCATCAGGCCTACACGCGCGACAGCCAGATCAGTCCGCGGTTGAACACCCTGTGGCGGCCGGCGGAGCGCACCGAGATCCAGCTGGGACTGGGACGCTTCTTCCAGTCGCAACGCATCCACGAGCTGCACGTGGAGAGCGGCGAGACGCAGTTCCGTCCGGCGGAGCTGTCGCGCCAGGTCGACCTCACCCTGCAGCAGCGCATGCAGTCGCCCTGGAGCATTCGCCTCGACGCCTACTATGGGACGATCACGCACGTGAAGCCGCGCTACGAGAATCTGTTCAATCCGGTCGAGCTGTTTCCCGAGACCGAAGCGGACTGGGTGACGGTGGCGCCGGAGCTGTCCCGCCTGCGCGGCGCCGAGATTCTCGTGCGCAGCGAGTCTCCGGGCTCTTTCCACTGGTGGGCCAGCTATGCCTGGTCGAAAGCCGACGACGTCATCGACGGCCACGGCGTGCCGCGCAGCTGGGACCAGACCCACGCCGGGAAGTTCCTGCTGGCCTATCGCGTCGGCGAGCGCTGGACGATCTCGACCAGCGGCTCGGCCCACACCGGCTGGCCGACCACGCCGGTCACGGGCGAGGACGTCGGCCCGCCCGGAGGACCGCCGGAGCTCGTGCCGGTCGTGGGGGAGCGCAACTCCGACCGCTTTCCCTATTACCTGCGCCTCGACTTGAAGGCCGAGCGCTCTTTCTTCCTGCCGGTCGGGCGGCTGCGCCTCGACCTGGAGATCCTGAATGTCACCGATCGCAACAATGTCTGCTGCGTCGACGATTTCACCTTCGAGCAGCGCTCCGACGGGAGCATCGAGACGATTCCCGAGCTGAGCTACTGGCTCGGCTTCACTCCCTCCTTCAGCATCCTTTGGGATTTCTAGTCCGGGAGATGGCGGGATGGAACAGACCCGAGGCCGGGCCGAGTTTCGGGCCGCGGCGCAGACGCTCGCCGCGGCGGCGCTGTTCGGCGCCGCCACCCCGATCGCCAAGGGCCTCCTCGCATCCATCGGCCCGCTGAGCCTGGCCGGTATCCTCTACCTGGGCGCGGCGGCGTCGGTGCTGCCGGCGGTGCTGCGGCAGAGACCGCCCTCGGTCACCCTCCTCCGGCATAACGCCGCACGCCTGGCCGGCGTCATCTTCCTCGGTGGAGTCCTGGCACCGGCACTGCTCCTCGCCGGGCTGTCCTTCGCACGGGCCGCCTCGGTCTCGCTCTGGTTGAGCCTGGAGCCGCTCGCCACCGTCCTGCTTGCCTGGCTCTTCTTCAAGGAGGATCTCCGTGGGCGCGCCTGGCTCAGCGCCGGCCTGGTGCTCGTCGCGAGCCTGCTGCTCGCATGGCCAGGCGGGTCGCAGCTCGGCCTCGCGGCACTGCTCGTGGCTCTGGCCTGTCTGTGCTGGGGACTTGACAATAACCTGACCTCCCTGATCGACGCGCTCACGCCCGCTCAGACGACGCTCATCAAGGGCGCCATCGCCGGAAGCACCAACCTCTTTGCGGGCTGCCTGATCATCGGGGATGCGCCTGCGTATCGCATGGTGGGATTGGCGCTGCTGGTGGGCGCCCTCTGCTATGGCCTGTCGCTGGTTCTCTATATCGGGAGTGCCCAGCAGCTCGGGGCGGCGCGCTCGCAGCTCCTGTTTTCGACCGCTCCCTTCTGGGGCGCGACCCTGGCATGGACGTTTCTGGCTGAGCCAGTTCTTCCGGTCCAGATCGCTTCCGGCGCCATGATGTTCGTGGCGTTGTGGATCTTGCGGGGTGAGCGCCATGAGCACCGGCATTCGCACGCGGCCGTGGAGCACGTGCACTGGCATCGTCACGACGATGGGCACCACGACCATGCCCATGAAGTCCCGCCTCCCGCCGCGGGTCACAGCCACGTCCACGCGCATGAGGCGAAGACCCATGCGCACGCGCATCGCCCCGATCTGCATCACCGGCACGATCATTGAGGTCCAGGCGGGAGCCGAGTGGCGGCGATCCAGGGCGGCGTCGGAAACGGGCTTTGACGCGGCAGGTACCATGGCATCCAGCCGTTGCAGATTTCTGAATTCGGCCGGTCACGCCCGGGAGACTTCTTGCCTATCCTCCTGGAGGCGGAACCTGCGGCATCCAGAAACGCAGTCGCCGCCCCGGAGGAGGTGAGAAGCGCATGTGGCTGAAGCGTGTGATTCCCGTCGCCGCCATCCTGGCGCTGGTGCCTGTCGCCGCCTGGGCGGCCGACAAGGTGGCATCCTGCTGCCCTTGCAGCGGGTGCCCGTTCTGTTGCTGGATGTAAGCCTGGGAACCCGCTGAGGGTTCCGGACCCGGAGGCCGGATGGAGCGTCCCTACCGCTCCGCTTTGCAGAAGCTGATGGAGCGGCTCGCCGAGGGCGACCGGGCGGCGCTCCCTCCGGCCTTCGAGCTGCTCTGGCCGCTGCTGCGCCGTTTCACCGGCCGGCACCTCCCCTCCGGAGATGCGGATGACGCGGCGCAGGAGGCCCTCTTGAAGATCTTCTTTCGCGCCGGAGAATTCGATGTCTCGCGCAGCGCCCTGGCCTGGGTCCTCGGGGTCGCCGCCTTCGAGATACGGACGGCGCGGCGCCGCAGGGCCCGGCGACGCGAGGATCCGCCTCCCGCGACAGGGTCCCCGGTCCCCCGAGATCTCAATGCCACCCCCGAGGAGACGGCCATTCAGCAGGACATGGAAGCGATGCTGCGCGAGGCGCTCGGCTCCTTGCGGCCCGAAGATGCCGAGACCTTGCGCCTGTACGCGCGCGGCGACCGGGCCGCCATTGCAGCCGCCACGTTCCGCAAGCGCGTGCAGCGCTCGCTGGTACGGCTGCGCGCCGTCTGGAAGGTGAAGCATGGCTGAGCACGCACTTCCCCTGGAGCTGCAGGTTCGCGCCCGGCGCTCCTACGAGACCGGCCGCCTGGCCCGCGCCCTGACGCGCAGCCTCTGCCTGGCGCCGCTCGTCTGGCTGTCTTCCTGCTGCTGCTCCGAGCCGGGGAAGCTGGCGATCGGCGGCATGGGACTGGTCCTTGCCGTCACTTACTGTCTATGGCGCGGGGAAGCCTGGCAGCGCGGCGTGAAGCCCGGGATTCTTGCCGGCGGCATTCCGATGCTCGCCCCCGTCGTCATGCGCGCCACCAACCACCTATGCGTCGGCGGCACCTGCCTTCTCGCCCCCACTCTGTGCATCCTTGCCGGCCTGACGGGAGGGATTGCCCTGGGAGTCCTGGCTCCCAGACCACGCGACGAAGGTGGCATCCCCTTCTTCGTCGCCTGCCTCATCGCGGGATTCGCCGGCTCGGTCGGCTGCTTTGTCTTCGGCTTGATCGGCGTGGGTGGGATGGCGCTCGGCTTCCTGGCCGGCGCGACACCCGTCCTCGCAACCCGCCGCTCGCGCTAGTCGGATCCGGGCGGGCTCGTGGTCTCGTCTACCAGGAGGCCGCTAGCGGTTCCGGCTCCGGCTGGACCGGTGGGATGGTCGCGAGCCGCCTAAGGAGTTCCGGGGACAGCGACAGTGGCACTTGCCAGGGTCGTGTTTCCGGCGTCGTCGGTGGCGCGGTACCGTATCACGTAGATCCTTCCTGGTCCGGGCCTCAGTCGCTCGGACCGCAGAAGGAAATCGAGGTCGGCGGTGCCGTACTGGGCCTCGCGGATGTCCCCCGTCGTATTGCCGTCCCCGCCGCCCGGAGAGTCGTCGGGCTCGCTGCTCGAGATCGATTCCAGGACCAAGGCGACGCCGCCGCAGCGGTCCTCCGCCGAGACCGTGGCATGGACCGGCATGAGCTTGTGATTGGGCGGTGACAGGACCCTCGGGGAAAGCGACACGGCCAGCTGAGGAGCTGTGTTGTCGACGATGGTCAACAGGAAATCCTCGGAATCGGTCTCTCCGAGCCGATCCGTCACGATCAGGCGGATATGGTGCTCTCCCGGCGGGAGGTTGGCGTCCGCCAGCTCCCCTCGAGCAAGGAAGGTGGGAGAGACGCCATCCATCACCCCCTCGAACCAGTCGAAGCCAAGGATGTCGTCGTTCGACCCGGGAGTGGAGTCGGGATCGGAGGATGCGGACCCATCCAGCCGGGCGCCACACTCCGCCTGGCGATTGCCTCCCGTGTCAGCGTCAGGTCCGTGCCTGGGGCCTGGCGGCATGGCCAGGAGCACCCGCGCACCTGCCGTTTCACGGAAGGGAGAATCGACGCCTGCCAGGTCGGTCCTGCCGTCGCGGTTGAAATCGGCCGTCACCATGAACGATGGATAATAGCCTCCGAATCCCAGCGGGGGCCGGAAGGACCCATCGCCTCGTCCGATGAGAATGGAGGTTTCCCGGCTCCCGCTTTCCTTGCCCACGGCCATGTCGAGCTTGCCGTCTCCGTCGAAGTCGCCTGCCGCCAGAAACTCCGGCGCGGGATTCAAGTGGCTCCAGACCGGCGGCTCGAAGGTCCCGTCGCCCCGGCTGATGTGCACGCCAACCCCCATGGAGATCGACGCTCCGGAGACAGTCGCCGCATCGGCCACGGCCAGGTCGCTTGTCCCGTCTCCGTTGAAATCCGCAACCAGAGGCCATCGTGGGGAAAACCCGGCCGGGAGCAGGGTCGGCTGAGCGAAGGTACCGTCCCCGTGGCCGAGCAGCACGGCAACGTACGCCGGGCCGGGGCGGGGGAACGACAGGACCCAGGGCACCATCACCAGATCCATGTAATTGTCACCGTTGAAGTCAGCCGCGGCCATGCCGTGCTCTAACGGTACCGTGTTGACAGGAAAGGTGGAGACCTGAGTGAAAGTCCCGTCTCCGATTCCCTTGACAACGGTGACCACGGAGTCGTTGGTGGCGACGGCCAGGTCCTGGATCATGTCGTAATCGAAGTCCGCGATCGCCACGGCAAGCGGTCGTCCCGGCACGGAGTAGCTTCCGTACCGCGTGAAGGTCCCATCGCCGTTTCCCAGGAGAATGGTGACCGCAAGGCGACCGAAGGAGCGATCGAGAAGGACGAGATCGGAATCTCCGTCGCCATCGAAGTCTCCGACTGCGTTCGGAGGAAGCAGGTAGCTGGTGCTGGACTGCAACACCGTGACCCGTTCGGTTGGATCGAAGGTGCCGTTGCCGAGACCCAGACGAACGTGTATCCCGCCCAGCTGGCCGGGCAGCGGATAGTTCAAGGTTGCGAGGTCCGCCATTCCGTCCCGATTGAAATCGGCGGTGTTGAGAGAGGAAAGGAGCGCGCCCGCGCCGAAGGAAACCCGGTCGCTGTCCTTCCCGAAGGTCCCGTCGCCGTTCGACAGAAGAAGGACGATCGTCAGATCTGAATTCAGGGCCGTCAGGTCCGGTCTGGAATCGCCGTCGAAGTCTCCGATGGCAAGATCGCTCGCCTCCCCCCATGAGCGGCTCATGGTCGGCGCCTCGAAACTGCCGTCTCCTCGCCCCCGGAACAGGGAGATGTCCTCCTCGGGATTCTGGGAGGTTAGCGATTGTAGACTGGGAATGATCGGCGGTTGCGGCATGCGCCCGGCGCCCACGGCGAGATCGGGATGGCCATCGCCATCCAGATCCTGGGCCAGCACCGATTGGGGACCTGAGGAACCCTGAATCAAGACCGACGGTTGCGGAGCGAGCGCTCCATTTCCCTGTCCCAGCAGGATCGAGACATCATTCGAAAAGCAGTTCGCCACCACCACATCCTGTTTGCCGTCATGGTTGAGGTCGGCCACGGCGAGCGAAACGGGGAAGATCCCCACTCCGGTGGAGATCGGCGCGCCGAACCTGCCATCACCCAGACCGGGGAATACCCGTATGAAACCCGGCTGGGACGGCTGGGCGGGAGGAGCCGCCAGGGTGTCCGCAGTGATCAGGTCCCGCTTTCCATCCCCATTGAGATCCACGATCGCGAGGCTGTCGCCGAAGACCCCCGAGCTGAGGAGGGCCGGAGAATCGAAAGATCCCTCGCCCCGGCTCAGCGCGATCCAGATTTTCCCGAGGGCTTTGCTCCCCACCGCCAGATCATCCTTCCCGTCGCCGTTGAGGTCTCCCGTGGCGATGGAATCGTTCTGGTGGGAGCCGCTGATGCTGAGGAACCGGGCCGCCCCGAAAGTGCCGCCACCCCGGCCGAAAAGCACTTGCGCCCCGGCCTGCGGATCGGTGGAAGGCTGCGCGAGGTCCGGGATCGCGTCTCCATTGAAGTCCCCGATGGCCACGCTTGCCTGGCCGGAAGCGGTGCTCCAGACAACCGGCGGCCCGAGCTTCCCCTCCGGGAGACCCAGCCACACGAGGATCCGGCCACTGCTGGCCGCGATCAGGTCGGGTCGATTGTCCTGGCTCAAGTCGGCGCTGAGGATGAATGTCGATTTTGCAGGCAAGTCATAAATGGGATTAGAGAAAAGGGACTCTGCCCGGACGGCGCCAACACCAGAGAAGAAGAGAATCAATAGACCGGACAGGGAGCGTTTCGGGCCGCAGATGCAAGGTCTTCCCGCGCGCAACGCTGCCTCCCGTCCCGCCGATGGATCTGCTAGGTGTGGGCTGTGCCTCTGACTCCTTGACCCCATTGTCGACGATCGCGGGTCTCTGGGTGCGGGATAATCAGGCGAGCACGCATGATACCGCTGAGCGCAAGCAGCAACCGGCAGAGTCGGCAAGCCGCTTGATCTCTGCCACCAAAGAGCGATTTGCTTCCAAGAAAAGCCGCCGCAACTTGCTCCAGAGTTGGCCAGGAGCTGACCTTTGGACCTGGAGCCGGACGGCGAAACGGATGGCGCCAGAGCTCGGTTGCTCGCCGGGCTATATAATCCGCTGCCTCATGCACTCGTCGACCCAGCCCGCCCGCCCCCAGGAGTTGCGATGAGCCTCCGTCGTCCCAAGATGCGCCCCGCCATATCCAACGATCGGCGCTTCATCGTCGCGCTCGTCGGCGTTTCGGCGTTCCTGGCGCTGCAGCCGGTCCTGTCCCAGGCCCGCCGCGAGGGCGGATTGCAGGCAGGCCTCGTCGGGGTGCTCTTCCCCCTCTTCGGCATCTGGGTGGCGCGCGACTCCCGCCTGCATCTCATCATTTCGTCGATCCTCTCGCTCCTGAGCGTCCTGGGTAACGTACGGCATATCGGTCTGCCTCGAATCGGCTCCGAAACCTTCGGCACGGCGACCGCTCTGCTGTTCACCGGATACACCACCGTCATCATCCTGGCTTCCGTCCTGCGCTCCCAGCGCATCACCCTCAACGTCATCGCCGGCGCCGTCGCCGGCTACCTGATGCTCGGCGTCACCTGGGCGATGGTCCATCTGCTCATCGACCAGTGCACCGCCTCGGCCTATTCCGTGACGCTGCTCGATGCGGCCGGCCTTCCGAACTTCCCGACTGCCGTCTACTACAGCTTCACCACCCTGCTGACCATCGGCTTCGGAGACATCACGCCGACCGGCTCCTGGGCGCGGGCCATGACGGTGATGGAAGGAGTCACGGGCTTCATCTACGGCACCGTCGTGGTCGCCTGGCTGGTCGCCAATCACGTCACCCAGATCACGGCCCACAAATCCGGCGGCGAGTGAAGCGGCCTCTTCCGGCGCGCGGCTTTACCCGGCCCCGCAGATGGGAGTAGGATGCGCCCGCAGATCGACAGTGAAGACGGACGAACGGGCGCGTTGCTGCGGGGCGCAACGCTTCGCTTCCACCATTGGAGAAAACGATGCGGTACTTGAAAGGATGGACGGTAGCGTCGGTTCTTGCGGCCCTTTGCCTGTGCGCCGCGCCGGCGCAGGCTGAGATGATGCGCGGCGGCGGCGGCGTCGACGGCGACTGGGAGGTGGGCTTCTACCTCGGGCGGGTCTATCCCGATTCCTACGACAATCTCGATCCGGAGAACGCCAACGTCTGGGGGCTGCGCGGCGCCTGGTTCATGACTCAGCGCTGGAGCGTGGAGGGATCCTGGCAGAAGGTGTCGAGCGAAGCCGATGTCAACGGCTCCCCCAACCTGGATCTGAGCTCCCTGCGCGCCAACATCCTGTACAACTTCCGGCCCGAAAAGAAGTTTCGCTGGTTCCTCACCTTCGGCCTGGGTCGCGAGAGTGCCGAATCGGATGACCTGGACCTCGATGCCAAGGACCTCGGCTACAACTACGGCGGCGGCGCGCGGTGGTATTTCGGCGACGACCGCAACTGGGGTCTGCGCGCCGACGCGCGCTGGGTGACGGTGGATGTCGGCGACAATGTCGACGAATCGCAGACCAACTATGAGCTGACCGGCGGCCTCCTCTGGTCCTTCGGCGGCGGCCCGAAGCCGGACAGCGACAGCGACGGCGTCTACGACAAGAACGACAAGTGCGGCGGAACGCCCAAGGGAGCGCATGTCGATTCCCACGGCTGTCCCAAGGACTCCGACGGCGACAAGGTCTTTGACGGCATCGACAAGTGCGCCGACACGCCTCCCGGCGCCAAGGTCGACGCCACCGGCTGTCCCGCCGACAGCGACGGCGACGGCGTAGCGGACATGGTCGACAAGTGCCCCAAGACTCCCAAGGGGGCGAAGGTGAACCCGGACGGCTGTCCGACCGAGGACGCCGACCATGACGGTATCTGGGACGGCATCGATCGCTGCCCGAACACCCCGGCGGGCTGGAAAGTCGACGAGGTCGGCTGCCCCACCGATGCGGATGGGGACGGCGTTTACGACGGCATCGACAAGTGCCCCGACACGCCGAAGGGCACCCCGGTCGGACCGGACGGCTGCCCGTCGGGAGCCGGCACGCCGTAGTCGGAGAGCGATTCAGGTGTGACATCCATCGGCGGCGCCGGGAACTCCACTCGTCGCCGCCGATTTGCTCTCGGCATGGCGCCGCTCACACCCTACGCTCGCGATATGGGCTCAAAAAGGGTTCTGGTCGTCGGAGGAACGGGCTTCTTCGGCCGGCTGCTGATCGATGACCTGCTCGGACAGGCGGACTGCGATCCGATCGTCGCGAGCCGGCGCCCACTTAACTCCGGCCGCTTCAAAACCGTCGTTGCGGATTTGCACGATCCAGGCTCTCTGAGCCGTGCCCTTGACGGTGTCACGGTGGCGATATGCGCCGCCGGGCCGTATCAGGAGCTCCCCACATCCCTGGTGGATTTGTGCCTGAACCGCGGCATCCACTACATCGACCTGTCGGACGACCGTTCCTTCGTAAGGAAGGTCGTGTCCATCACCTCGGCTCACAAGCACCTGGTCAGCGCCGTTTGCACCGGCTGGTCCACGGTACCCGCACTTTCAGGGCTGCTCGCCCGGATCGCCTCCGCGGGAATGCGGAGCGTTGAGTCGATCCATATCCAGATGGCTCCCGGCAACCGCGGGGCCAGACAGACCGCGACGATTGCTTCGCTCCTGCATTCGGTCGGGCAATCTTTCAGGGTGTTTCGCAGTGGAGAATGGATCCCGGTTCGTGGATGGTCCGAGCCACGAGATTTCTTTTTCCCGTCACCCATTGGCAGGCGCCGCGGCTATCTCGTCGACGTTCCCGACCACGAGGTCTTGCCGGAGACCTTCGGCGCGCACACCGTGGAGTTTCGCGCCGGCTCCGAGCTGCGCGCTTTGAACTGGTGCCTGTCGCTGATGCGGTTGACCCATCGAAGCTGGGCGCCATGGACTTCGATGTTCCAGCGCTCCGCAGCATTGCTGAGCTGGATCGGGCATGATGCGGGGGCCCTCGGCGTCGAGGTGACGGGGGACCGGAAGACAAGAGCTTGCATCGTAGCGACCTCACACGGAGAGCGCATGGCTGTGATGCCCGCCTCGGTGATGACGGGGCTCCTGCTGTCCGGGTCTGCGGATCGGCACGTTCCCAGGGGACTCGTCTCGTGGACGAACTGGCTGACCGAAGAACAGCTACGCAGCGAATGCGCCAAGCGGAGCTTCCGGCTCTCCGTGGAAACGCTGTGAGCCGTCTTCGGCATGCCGCGGTCCTGGCCTTCGCCACGCATCTGGTGGCCGGACTGGGCATGGCGTTCGTCCTCCGCCATGGTCTGGAGCCGACAAGCCTTCAAGATCGTCTCTTGTTCCTCATCGATCATCGCTGGCTGTGGACAGCCGCCTGGCTCGCATGGACCGCGGCGGCCCCCGCGATTCTCTACTTCTACATGGTGTTCGCCGAAGCGCACGGCCCTGCGGCGCGCTTCGCGGTGTTCCTTACCGTCGCCGCGCTCGCGCCGGATCTTTCGGCGCAGGCGATTGAATTCGGCGCCCTTCCGCGCCTTGCCGCTCAGGGGCCCGGTCCGAACGATATGCCCCAGCTGTTTATAACCTTGCACCGCGTCGCCATCATGCTCAGTGGATGTATGGCCAATGGCCTCTACAGCGCCACCGCGCTGCTCCTGACCTGGGCTGCCCGCCGGTCCTATCCAGCCTGGGTCACAGGCTGCGGATTGGCCGTTGGGGTGTTTGGAATCGGGCTCTCGGTCGCCACAATCCTGGATGCCTCCATGGGAATGGTCTGGGCGAATGTCTTCCTGGTTCCGGCGATCCTGGTTTGGCTCGCCGCCGTGGCCCTAGTTCCGCAAAATTGAGATTCCACGCTTCAAGCCTGTTTCGGAGGTATATTCCCCCTGCCATGGAGCGGGAGATGGACGATGCCTCGCTACGTTGCATTCCTTCGGGGCGTGACCCCGATGAACCTCAAGATGGCGAAGCTGAAGCGCTGCTTCGAAGCGGCCGGCTTCACGGAGGTCAGGACGGTGCTGGCGAGCGGCAACGTCGTCTTCGGATCTCGTGCCAAATCGGACAAGGTACTCGTGAGAGAGATCGCGGCGGCGATGCAGAAGCACCTCGGCCGCACGTTCTACACGATCGTGCGCCCTGCTGGCGCTTTGCGCGAGCTGCTCGAGTCCGATCCCTACGCCGCCTTCCGGCTGCCGGCGAACGCCAAGCGGGTCGTCACCTTCCTGGGCGAGCCCGACAAGACGAAGCGCTCGCTGCCTATTGAAGCCGACGGGGTTCGAATTCTCGCCACGAACGGAAGCGAAGTCTTCACTGTCTATGTCCCCGGCCCCAAGGGGCCGGTGTTCATGACCATGCTCGGGAAGACCTTCGGCGAGAACGTGACCACACGCACCTGGGACACCGTGCGGAAGTGCGCCAACGCCTGAGGCGGTGGAGTTTCACTCTCCAACGCCCCCGTTTGACCGTGTCCTGGCCGCAACGGAGGAACCCATGGCAAGACATCCCCTGATTCGCTTGGGAACGCTGGTCTTCTGCCTTTCGTTCGCTGCCCGACTCCGGGCCGATGGACCGAAGGGGCTGCAGGCCACCCCGGAAGAGTTCGAGGCCAAGCTGGGCTACCAGACCGGCACCATTACGCTCCCAGGAGGCATGGCGACGATTCGGCTCCCGGAGTCCTTCCGTTATCTAGGCGCCGAGGGCAGTCGGCGCCTCTTGACCGAAGGGTGGGGCAATCCACCGGCCATGGCGGATGACGTGATCGGAATGCTCGTGCCTCGAGGAGTCAGTCCTGTGGCGGACGAGGGCTGGGGCATCGTAATCACCTACGAGGAAGACGGCTACGTCAACGACGATGACGCCGCCTCGATCAACTACGACAAGATGCTGAAGCAGCTGCAGGACGCCACCGTCGCGGCCAATGCCGAGCGCAAGAAGCAGGGGTTCGAGCCCTTGACCATGGTGGGGTGGGCCGAGCCACCTTCGTACGACGGCGCCACGCACAAGCTGTACTGGGCGAAGGAGCTGATGTTCGGTGAGAACCCGAACCATACGCTCAACTACAACATCCGGATTCTCGGCCGCCGCGGCGTTCTCGTGCTGAACGCGGTCGCGTCGATGGACCAGATGGAGGCCATCAAGGGAGAAACGCAGAACGTCCTGGCAGCGGTCGATTTTAATGAGGGACACCGATATGCCGACTACCTGCCCGGCAAGGACAAGGCGGCTGCCTATGGAATCGCCGGCCTGATCCTGGGAGCTACCGCGGCCAAGGCCGGCTTCTTCAAGCTGCTCTGGGTCGGGATCCTCGCCTTCAAGAAGTTCGCCCTCATCGGCATCGCCGGGCTCGCCACCATGCTCCGGCGTGTCTTCACCCGGCGAAAGAGCGACGCCAATGCTCAGCCCACGCCCAATCTGCCAGGGCCATGAGAGGCTACGTCAGGATCACCGGCGCAATCTTCGGCCTCGTCACCCTGCTCCATATCTGGCGGATCGGCGTGGAGCGGAATCTCGCCACGGATCCCTGGTTCCTCCTCCTGACGGCGGTCGCGTTGTCGCTCTGCGTGTGGGCCTGGCGTCTTCTGAGGCAATTTCCGGGCGGGTGAAGGCCAGGAGACATCTCATTTCGGAGTCCATCCTGGAACGCGTCGCGGACCTCATCAAGACCCTCCAGCTCACTCCCCATCCCGAGGGCGGCTATTACCGGGAGATTTGGCGAGCTCGCCTCGGCGTCGAGCCCGCTGATGGCCGGGGTGGCCGTTCGGCGTTGACCTCGATCTACTTTCTTCTCCCGGCCGGGGCGATCAGCCGCTGGCATCGTGTCCGCTCGGACGAGGTCTGGCATCACTACGAGGGAGCGCCGCTGGAGCTGCTGCTCGTTCCGCCCGATGAGCTTCGGCTGGAGCGGTTTCGGCTGGGCCCGCTGCTCGAAGGCCAGGACCCTGTCCGCACCGTCCCCGCGACCTGGTGGCAGGCAGCGCGGTCGCTGGGCGCCTACACGCTGGTCGGTTGCACCGTCGGTCCCGGCTTCGAGTTTTCCGACTTCGAGCTGCTGGGGGATCAAGCGCAGCTCGCCGACGAGCTCTGCGCGGCGCTGCCCGAGGCGACCGCGTTCCTGTAATCTCCTCTGGAGACGCGCATCATTTCTTAAGAGGGGCCTTGACGTGTGGGTCGTTTGGCTGTACTTTATGATACAAAGTACTTGGACTCGACGAGAGGAGGGCCCATGGATCAACCTGCGAGAAATCATCAATACGGCCCGGCCTCAGGAAGACCGGGAGCCATGACGGCCACCCACAGCGAGGAGCCGCCGCCCCTTTCGAGCGAACCCCTCCTCGAGTGGCTCCTCGATTCCGATCCATCGATCCGCTGGCAGGTCCTGCGCGATCTCACCGATGCGCCCGCGTCGGCCGTCTCGTCGGAGCGGGCGCGCGTCGCGACCGAAGGCGCCGGCGCGCGGCTGCTTGCCCTCCAGGCAGCCGACGGCCGTTGGGGCGGCGCGGCATGGAACCGGGGATTCGATTCCACGATGCATGCTCTGATCCTGCTGCGGGAAATGGGTCTCGATCGCGCCTGCGAGGCGGCCCGCCGCGCGGTGGGGCTCGTCCGTGACCGCGTGACCTGGAAAGGTTGCGGCCCGCCAGAATGCGATGGCAATCCTTTCTTCGCCGGCGAGGTCGAGCCCTGCATCAATGGACAGGTGGCCACGGTCGGCGCTTACTTCGACCAGGACGTCCGGGCCATTATCGACCGGCTGCTCGCCGAGCAGCTCCCCGACGGCGGCTGGAACTGCGAGGCTGCGAGCGGATCGACCCGGTCGTCGTTCAATACAACGATCTGCGTTCTCGAGGCTCTGCTCGAGCACGAGCTGCAGGACGGGAACCGGCCCGAGGTGACGAAAGCTCTTCTCCGCGGGCAGGATTACCTCCTCGATCGCGGCATGTTCCGTCGTCTGTCGAGCGGAAAGGTGATCGACTACGACAGGAAAGCCGGCCCCGGGAACAGCCACGGCCCCGCCTGGACCCGGTTCGCCTTTCCGACCTGGTGGCACTACGACGTGCTGCGTGGTCTCGAATACCTGCGTCGCGCCGGCGTCGAAGCGGACGAGCGCATTGCCGAGGCGGTCGACCTGGTCGCCTCCAAGCGCGATGCCGAGGGACGTTGGCCGCTTGAAATCAGATACCCCGGCGAAATGCCCGTCGAGACGGACGACGGCGAAGGCCGGCCCAGCCGCTGGAACACGCTGCGTGCGCTGCGAGTATTGAAGTGGTTCCAGCCCGAGACACGGTAGGGTGAATACCTGATTTTTTCGGCGGCTAATCGCCCTCATCAGATTCTTCCTATCCCCAAAATGTCTCCACTAGGTGGCAAATGTTCTGGCCCGAGTTTGTCCGGGACCGTAGAATGCTGCTCACCAAGACAAGCCATCAGTTCGATTGAGAACTGCCGGCGAAGGAGACGTGGTGGAAGAGCCCAATCCGCCGGCGGGATCAAGGTCGCCTGCATCTCCCCTCGTGCCGCTGGAATCGGTCATCACGACACCGGAGCTCGCACGCCGGCCGGCGCGGACCCCCGACTACGAAGCGGAAAACGTCGCCCTCGCCTCGGTGATGGAGATGATGGCGACCGCATCCGGGTCCCGCGATGCCGACCGCATCCTTCAGAAGCTCGCAGATACCGCCCTGGAGCTGTGCCGCGCCCAATCGGCGGGGGTCAGCATCCTCGAGAAGGAGAACGGACGGGAGGTCTTCCGCTGGCGCGCCGCCGCCGGCGTCTGGAAGAAGTACCTTGGCCAATGCATGCCGCGCCACTTCAGTCCGTGCGGCACCGTGCTGGACCGGAACATCCCGCTTCTCATGGAGTATCCGGAGCGGCACTATGCCTACACCGATGGCGCACCGCCGCTCGCCGAGGTCCTGCTGATCCCTTTCTACAGCGACGGCAAGGCCGCCGGCACGGTCTGGGTCATCGCCCACGAGCCGACGCGCAAATTCGACGCCGAAGACAAGCGCCTGATGACCCGGCTCTCCCAATTCGCCGCCGCGACGTACCAGCTCCTCATCGCCCAGGATCTGAGAGTCCAGCTGGCGGCCCAACGGGCGCTGGAAATCCGCCTCGAGGCCGACCTCGATCGCCTTCGGAGCGCCGAAGCCGCCCTGCGCGACGCTCAGGACCGGCTCCGTGCGGAGCTGGCCGATGCCCGGCTGCTCCAGGCCATCAGCGCGGAGCTGATCGTTCAAGACGACGTGAAGGCGCTGTACGAAAAGCTGCTCGACGCAGCGGTCACGGTCATGCGCTCCGATTTCGCGAGCCTGCAACGCCTCGATTCCGAAGGCGGCGTGCCGAGGCTCACGCTTCTCGCCTTCAGGAACTTCAGCCCGGAAGCGGCCCTGTTCTGGAAATCGGTTCCCGCCGAGTCGGGCAGCCCTTGCGGCCAGGCCCTGCGAGCGCACACCCGCATCATCACCGCTGACGTGGAGGAGTGTGAGGTGGGCGGCAAGAATCTGGAGACGATGCGACAGACAGGCATCCGCGCCGTGCAAAGCACGCCGCTGCTGTCGCGCGACGGCAGGCTGGTGGGGATGATCTCCACCCAATGGCGGCGGCCCCACTGGCCCACGGACCGCGACCTGGTCCTTTTCGACATCCTGGCGCGACAGGCGGCCGACCTGATCGAGCGCAAGGAGGCCGAGGAGACGCTGCGCGAGCTGGACCGTCGCAAAGACGCATTCCTCGCCACCCTGGCACACGAGCTGCGCAACCCCCTGGCGCCGGTCCGCAACGCCATCCAGATCCAGCGCCTGAGCGGGCCGGTGACCCCGCAGCTGCAATGGACCCGCGACGTGATCGACCGGCAGATCCAGCAGATGAGCCGTCTGATCGATGACCTGCTGGACATCAGCCGCATCACTCACGACAAGCTGGACCTGCGCAAGGAACCGGTCGATCTGGCGACGGTCGTGCAGACCGCCGTCGAAAGCACTCGCCCGTTCATCGAGGAGCGCGGCCACGAGCTGACCGTGGCGCTTCCGCCGGGGCCGATCGTGGTGGATGCCGACCCGACCCGGCTGGCGCAGGTGCTTTCGAACCTGCTGAACAACGCCGGCAAATACTCGGGAGCCGAGGGCCGCATCACCCTTGCCGTCCGGCACGAAGAAGGCGGAATCGTGGTGTCGGTGCGCGACCAGGGCATCGGTATCGCCCCGGATATGCTCCCCAGGGTCTTCGACCTGTTCAGCCAGGCCGAGCCATCGGCAGAACGCGGCCGCAGCGGGCTGGGGGTCGGACTGACGCTCGTGAAGCGGCTGGTGGAGATGCACGGCGGGTCCGTGGCTGCCTTCAGCAAGGGCCTCGGCGAAGGGGCCGAATTCGTGGTCCGCATGCCGGTCTTGAGCTCCACCCTGCCGGCGCCGCATGAAAATGAAGAGACGCTCGCGATCGCTCCGGGACTGCGCCGTATCCTGGTGGTGGACGACAACGAGGACAGCGCTGCCAGCCTGGGCAAGATGCTGGGCATGCTCGGCTATGAAACTCATACGGTATGTGACAGCCGTGGGGGGCTCGATGCCGCGGCCAGCTTCAGCCCGCACGTCGCCCTCCTGGACCTCGGCATGCCGGAGATGGACGGCTACGAGCTCGCCCGCCGCATCCGCGAGCAGCCATGGGGGAAGGACCCCGTGCTGATCGCAGTGACCGGCTGGGGGCAAGCGGAGGACAAGCAGCGCACGACCGCGGCCGGCTTCGATCACCACCTGGTCAAACCCGTCGACCCCGCTGCCTTGGCGAAATTGCTCGCCTCCCTGCCCGCACGCGGCTGACCTCACCCGAGCTTGTTCCAGTCCGAGGCCCGGTCCGTTTGAAGCTCTCTTCAATGGCTGGTATCTCATCAAGGCTCGCTCTTCGCTGGCAGCATGGTCGGACCTGAAGCACATTCTCACGGCCATCAAGACCCGGTATTCGCCGCGGTTCGAAGTGAAGTAAGGTAGTGACGTGGCTCGACCGGCTACTCACCTGATGGACGGAGCAACCCATGGAAATCACGCAGAGCGGCGCGCGGACTACGAACCAGGGACAGGCCGATTACTTCACGGGCAGCGTAAGCATCCAGCCTCTCGTCCAGGCAGCGGAGCCGGCGCGCGTCGTCGTGGTCAATGTCACGTTCGAGCCGGGCGCCCGGACGGCATGGCACACGCATCCGTTGGGGCAGACCATCATCGTCACGGAGGGCTACGGGCTGGCGCAGAGCTGGGGGGGCGAGATCCAGGACATTCGCCCCGGGGACACGGTCTGGTTCCCGCCGGGCGAGAAGCACTGGCACGGCGCCTCACCCGGGTCCGCGATGACGCACGTCGCCATCGTCGAGAAGCTGGACGGCAAGACGGCCGACTGGCTGGAAAAAGTCACCGACGAGCAGTACCGGCCGCGCTGAGAACGCCGTGGCACTTCTCCCCTGGAAGGCTTCTCGCCGGCGCGGCTCTCCCCTCCGGCACGCTCGCTATTCCACAGGAGTATGATCGGCGCCGGCTCGCAGGCCGAGAATCACCGGCTGCCCGCAGGAGACGCAATGCCGCCTCTCGCCGACTGGGACACTTTCTACGTCATCGTCGGCTCGTCCGCCGGCGCTCTGGTGGGGCTGCAGTTCGTGGTGATGACGCTGATTGCCGGCAGGCCCGACCTGACCACCCCGGAAGCGGGCTCCGCCTTTGCGACGCCGAATGTCGTCCACTTCGTGATGGTCCTGTTCCTCTCCGCAATTCTCAGTCTCCCCTGGCACCGGATCAGCTCCGCATCGACCTCCTGGGGCCTCGTGGGCCTGGGAGGACTCGCCTACGTCTTCCTGGTCATTCGCCGCATGAAGCGTCAATCCGCTTACAAACCGGTGTTCGAGGATTGGCTGTTCCACGCTCTCGCTCCGCTTTCCGCCTACGCGATCCTGCTCGGCTCGTCCTTCGCCGTCCGCTCGCACACGCGCGCGGCGCTCTTTGCCGTGGGCGCGGCGACCATGCTCCTTCTCGGCGTCGGCATCCACAACGCCTGGGACGCCGTCATGTATCACGTCGTCACGAAGCGCAAATAGGAACCTCTCGTGCGCAGGCTGCTCGAAGGCTGCCTTGGACCGACACGGCCTACATGCGCGAAAGAATCCGATCGCTCCGATCCTACTCGCAGCGCAGCGCGGATAGCGGGTCGAGACGGGTCGCGCGGCGCGCCGGCACCGCGCAGGCCACGAAGGCTACGAGCGCCAGGAAGCCGGCCACCAGCAAGAAGGTCAAGGGATCGTGCGGCGGAACCCTGAAGAGCAGCGACTGGATGAGCCGCGTCAGCGCCAGCGCCCCTCCGGCGCCCAGGACCACTCCGAGCGCCACCATTCTCATCCCCTGCCCCACGACCAGCCGGAAGATCGAGGCCCGGTCCGCCCCCAGTGCCATCCGCACGCCGAGCTCCCGGACCCTCTGCGCCACCGAGTAGGCCACCACGCCGTAAACCCCGACCATCGCGAGCAGCAGGGCCAGCACCGCGTAGGCGCCCATCAATCCCAGCAGGAATTTGCGCAACCCGAGCGACCGGTCGATCAATGAATGCAGCGTCCGCACCTTCCACACCGGCTGGTCGCGATCCACAGACCAGACCGCCTCGGTGACGCTCCGCGCCATCTGCATCGGGTCGCCCACGGTTCTGACCGCCAGCGTATTGAAGATGTGCGGCGATTGCGCCTGCGCCCCCCAGATCTGGTAGCTGTCCTGGTCGTCGAGGGCGTAATGTCGGACATCGCCGACCACGCCGATGATGGTCGCCTCCACCGCCGGATTGGCTTCCACCACGATCTTGCGGCCGATTGCTCCACCTTTGGGCCACAGCGCCTCGGCCATCCTGCGGTTGATGACCGCCACCATCGGCGCCCCCTCGCGGTCGGTCTCGCTGAAGCCGCGCCCCTGCAGGAGCGGAATGCCGAGGGTCTCGAAAGTGTAGGGATCGGCCCAGTTGACCAGGGCTTCGCGCGCCGGATCGCCGGCATTCTTCGGCTGCTCCGGCACCGAGAAGGTCGCCGTGCCTCCGTTGCCGCTGAACGGCAGCGCCCGAATCCCGGTCGCCGATCGCACTCCGGGGAGCTGCCGGACCCGCTCGACCACCTGCTGATGGAAGGCGATCTGCCGCGTCCCTTCCGGGTACTTGCTGACCGGCAGCCGGTACTCCATCGTCAGAAGCTGCTCGGGCCTGAATCCCGGATCGACGCTGACCAGACGCGCGAAGCTGCGCGCCATAAGGCCGCAGCTGACGAGCAGCATCAGCGCCAGCGCCACCTGTCCCACCGTGAGCCCGGCACGCAGCCGCGTGCGCACTCCGCCTCCGCCGACGCCGCGCGCGTCGTCCTTGAGCGTGGTGCTCAGGTCCGGCCGCGTGGCGCGCAGGGCCGGGATGAGACCGAAGAGCAGGGCGCTCACC
>DASTZC010000238.1 GCA_035764505.1 Candidatus Polarisedimenticolia bacterium | reverse complement strand
CGATTTCTCCTTCGTCCCGGCGGTCACCGCGGCGATGGGAGGCTTCGGGCTGCTGGTGGCCTTCTGCGTGGCGCAGGTCGGCTCGCTGTTCTCGGCCGATGCCTGGAACAACATCACCTTCACCGCCGGCGAGGTGAAGGATCCGCGCAAGAACATCCCGCTGTCGCTGGTTTTCGGGACGGGGCTGGTCCTGACCCTTTACGTGCTGGCGAACGTCGCCTACCTGGTCACGCTGCCGATGCAGCAGATCCAACAGGCCCCGGACGATCGCGTCGCAACCGCCGCGCTGGGCGTCATCTTCGGCCCCGCCGGCGCCATCATCATGGCCGTCGCCATCGTCATCTCCACCTTCGGCTGCAACAATGGACTCATCCTGGCGGGGGCGCGGGTCTACTACGCCATGGGGAAGGATGGATTGTTCTTCAAGTCGACCGGCAGGCTCAACGAGAAGCATGTTCCGGCCTTCGGACTGGTGCTGCAGTGCCTCTGGGCCTCGCTTCTGGTCCTGCCCCGCACGCGGCTGCGCGACGCCGCCGGAGCGCCGATCCTGGATGCCGCCGGGAACCCGACCTACGGCAACCTCTACAGCAACCTTCTGGATTACGTCGTCTTCTCGGTCCTCATCTTCTACGTGCTGACGATCGCCGGCATCTTCATCCTGCGCCGCAAGATGCCGGACGCGGAGCGCCCTTACCGCGCCTTCGGCTATCCCCTGGTCCCCATCCTTTATATGGTGGCGGCCACCGTCATCATGCTCGTCCTGATACTCTATAAGACCCAGACCACCTGGCCGGGCCTGGTCATCGTCCTGACCGGCATCCCGGTCTACTTTCTATGGAAGCGGGCGGGGCTGCCGGCTCGATCCCCCGCCCCGGAGGCGGGCCGCTAACCCCCGGGAGTGAAGGCATGGCATCCAATCTCTTCAAACGCAAACCGCTCGCCCTCCTGCTGGAGGAGATGAAGGGGGAGAACCGGCTCCGCCGGATCCTCGGGCCGGTGCAGCTCACCAGCCTGGGAGTCGGGGCGATCATCGGGGCGGGCATCTTCGTGGCCACCGGCGCCGCCGCGCACAACGTGGCGGGCCCGGCCCTGATGCTCTCCTACGTGATGGCGGGTATCACCTGCGTCTTCGCGGCGCTGTGCTATGCCGAGTTCGCCTCGATGGTGCCGGTGGCCGGCTCGGCCTACACCTACGCCTACGCGACGCTGGGCGAGCTGTTCGCCTGGATCATCGGGTGGGACCTGGTGCTGGAGTACGCCGTGGGCAGCGCCACCGTAGCCACCGGCTGGTCGGGCTACTTCCAGAACGTCCTCAACAAGGTCGGCTTCGCGTTCCCGCAGGCGCTGCGGGAATCGCCCTGGCGCTATGACGCGGCGACGGGCGGCTTCGTCTCGACCGGCTCGATCCTGAACCTGCCCGCCATCCTGATCGTCGCCATCGTGACGATGGTCCTGGTGAAAGGGATCCACGAGAGCGCGAATTTCAACGCCACCATGGTCATGATCAAGCTGGCGGCGGTGCTGTTCGTCATCGGCGTCGGCGTCTTCTTCATCGACCCGGCCAACTGGCACCCCTTCGCCCCCTTCGGCTGGACCGGCATCAACATCTTCGGCAAGCACGTCGCCGGACAGACCGATCCCGGCGGCTCGCCGGTGGGGATGCTGGCCGGGGCGGCGATCATCTTCTTCGCCTACATCGGATTCGATTCGGTCTCCACGCACACCGAGGAGGCCAAGAACCCGCAGCGCGACGTCCCCATCGGCATCGTCGCGTCGCTGATCCTGTGCACGGTCCTCTACATCGCGGTGGTGGCGGTGCTCACCGGGATGGTCCGCTACAACCAGCTCGACATCAACGCCCCGGTCAGCCGCGCCTTCCAGCAGCAGGGGCTCGGCTGGGCGGAAGGAATCATCGCCGTGGCCGGCGTCGCCGGGATCACCTCGGTGCTGCTGGTCATGATGCTCTCCGCGCCGCGTGTCTTCCTGGCGATGGCGCGCGACGGTCTGGTGCCGCGCGGCTTCTTCGGCGACGTCCACCCGCGCTTCCGGACTCCCTGGCGCTCCACCATCCTGATCGGCTCTTTCGTCATCACCATGGCCGGCTTCCTGCCGATTGACGCGCTGCTCCATCTCACCAACATCGGGACGCTGTTCGCCTTCGTCGTGGTCTGCGCAGCGGTGCTGATCATGCGCAAGAAGTATCCCGACGCGGAGCGCCCCTTCCGCTGTCCGATGGTCCCGCTGGTGCCGATCCTGGGGATCGGCTCCTGCCTGCTGCTGATGTTCTCGCTCCCCACGGCCAACTGGTGGCGGCTGTTCGTCTGGCTCGCCATCGGGCTGGTCATCTATTTCCTGTACGGGCGGCATCACTCGGTCCTGACCCGGGTGGGCGGCGAAGCGCCGGTGACGGCCGGCGGCGGAGGCCGCGTGGAGTCGGTCGCGCGGCGCTGAAGGCCTTCCATCGAGCCTGGAAAACCAAAGGGCGGCCCGGCGGCCGCCCTTTTTATTTCTGCCCGCGAGCCCCGATCACACGCATCGCAGGCTGCGGCGGCGTCATTCACCGGCGCCGGACCACCGCTCACCGATAAACTGAAGACGCCCGGTTCTCCGGTCCGTATCCTTCGCAACGGATGCCCCGAATCCCGGGGACCAGGAGGGAAGGAAGATGGTGGAAGAGCTCCGATCACCCCGCAATGCCGCGCGGCTGTTCGCCGGGCTGGTGATCCTCTGCCTGGGAGCCCTGGCGCTCCTCAACAATTTCGATGTCATCCACGTCGCCAACATCTGGCGGTTCTGGCCGCTGGTGCTCATCGCCGTCGGCATGGCCAAGATGCTGCGGCCACAGGGCACCCCCGGGAGGTTCGCGGGGGTGGTGTTCGCGATCGTGGGACTCTGGCTGCTCCTGCAGAACATCGGGGTCTGGCACTACAGCCTGTGGAACCTCTGGCCGATCCTGGTGGTCCTCGTCGGGGTGCGCCTGATCTGGGGCGGCATGGGACGCTCTCCCATCGGACCGCCGCCGGATGAGAAGTCGGGTCTGAGCACCTTCTCGATCCTGGGCGGCTCCGAGCATCACGGCAGCTCCACCGACTTCCGCGGCGGCGACGTGACCGCCATCCTGGGAGGATCGAAGCTCGACCTTCGCCAGGCCGTGATCAAGGGGGAGGAGGCGATCCTGGATGTCTTCGCGATGTGGGGCGGCATCGAGATCATCGTACCCCGCACCTGGGGCGTGGTGGTGCACGGAACGCCGATCCTGGGAGGGTTCGAGGACAAGAGCGAGCAGCCCCGCGAGCCGGGCGGTCCCCGGCTCATCGTCCGCGGCACCGCGATCATGGGCGGTGTCGAGATAAAGAATTAGGAGAGTGTCATGACCAATCTCGATGCAAACGACACTTCGAGACCCGGAATCGGGGCGGCGCTCATCGCCTTCGCGATCTTCGCCGGCATTTGCGCCGGCAGCATCGCGGTGGCGCGCCGCCACGGCACGCTTTACGATGACATTCCGCCGGGCGACCGGAGCGCGGAGACTTCCCGGCAGGAGAACGTGGAAGCGCATGCCATCATGCGCGAGGCGAGGTATTCGTCCGATTCCCAGGCGTTTCGCAGCGCGGAGCTGGTGGCGATCGCCGGAAGAGGCGTCCTGGATCTGTCCGCCGCGAAGATGAAGGGCGACAGCGGGCGACTGGAGGTCGTGGTCATCGCCGGAGCCGCCGTGGTGAAGGTGCCGCCCGACTGGGCGGTGATGTCGGCCGACAACGTCGCCGCCGCCGGCGCGATCGAGAACTATGCCAAGAAGGCGGAAGGATCCGAGGTAAAGAAGGTCCATCTGGAGGCTTTCGTCCTGGCGGGCCGGATCGAGGTGGTGCATTGATTCCCGGAGCGCTTCGCGCATGAACGCCGTCCTGTTCGCAGCCGTCGGAACCCTCCTGGGGGGGCTCGTCGCCACGCTCATGGGGTTTCGCGGCGGGTCGGCCTGGGACGAGGCGATCCTGCTGGGGATGCCTCTCGGGTTCGGGCAGGCGGTCCTCTGCATGGCGGCGCGCTACCCGGCGCGCGCCGTGCCGCCGACCGCCGGCAGGCTGGGCCGGGTCGTCGTCACCCACCTCTCGGCCGGGGTGGTCTCCACCACCGTGTGGCTGTTCCTCGGATTCGTCGGGGCGCGGCTCCTGGAGAAGCTGCCGCGCTACCCGGGGGCTGCGGACCGGTTCGCAGCCGAGATGCCGACGCTCGCCTTCTCGGCGGTCCTGATCTATCTGCTGGCGGTTACCGTGCACTACCTGAACCTCGCCCTCGAGGCGGCCGGGGAGCTGGAAATCCGCAGCGCGCGCTCGCGCGAGCTGGCGCGCGAGGCCGAGCTGCGCGCCCTGCGGGCGCAGGTGGACCCGCACTTCCTGTTCAACAGCCTGAACTCGATCGCCACGCTCGCCACCGCGGACCCGCCGGCGGCGCGGCGGATGTGCCTGCTGCTGGCCGGTTTCATGCGCCGCAGCCTGGACCTCGGGGAGCGCGATCAGATCCCGCTCGGCGAGGAGCTGTCGCTCGTCGCCGATTACCTGGCGGTCGAGCGCATCCGCTTCGGGGAGCGGCTGAAGGTGGACCTGGAGGTGGACGAGCCGTGCCGCGACTGCCCGGTCCCGCCGCTGCTGCTGCAGCCGCTGGTGGAGAACGCGGTACGACACGGCATCGCGCA
>DASTZC010000237.1 GCA_035764505.1 Candidatus Polarisedimenticolia bacterium | reverse complement strand
TGGCGCTGGAGGGGGACCGTTTCGAGTCGGGCTATCATGGGAGGGCGCCCGACGGGCTGCTGATCGCCGCCGGATCGGGCGTGCTGCACGGCAAGCCTTTGGGCAAAGCCTCCATCCTGGATCTCGCTCCGACACTGCTGTACCACTACCGGCTGGCGATCGGGATGGACATGGACGGACACCCGCTGACCCGCATGTTCCGCGACGAGTTCATCGCGTCGCGGCCCATTCTCCTGATTCCGTCCTATGAAGGAAGCCGCCTGTCGGTGGCGGCGGCGCCAAAGACCTCCCCTTGACAGGACCGGCCCGCATGCTAAGATAGCCGGCGATTCACCTTGAATCTGATCCGGCGAGGTCAGAAAGGTTTCCGCGATGAGAAGCGTCCGCCCCCAACAGCCCCAGCCCCTGCGGCGGGCTTTTTTTTTGCCCGAAAACGGAAGAAGGGAAGCCGATGCCTGCGAACAATGACGCCCTCGTGATGGACGAGGTCAAGATCGACCGGACGCTCACCCGCATGGCCCATGAGATCCTGGAGAAGAACCGCGACCTGGAGGACCTCGTCCTGGTGGGGATCCGGACGCGCGGCGTGCCGCTGGCGGAGAGGCTGGCGGCCCGTATCAAGGACATCGAGAAGCTCGAGATTCCGGTGGGCGTCCTGGACATCACGCTCTACCGGGATGACGCCACCACGGTCGGGCCCCATGCCCTGCTCAAGGCTACCCTCATTCACTTCCCGATTGACGGGAAGAAGATCATCCTGGTAGACGACGTTCTGTTCACCGGCAGGACGATCCGCGCCGCTCTGGACGGGATCATCGACTTCGGCCGTCCCAGCAGCATCCAGCTGGCGGTCCTGGTGGACCGCGGACATCGCGAGCTGCCGATCCGGGCCGATTATGTCGGCAAGAACCTCCCCACGGCGCGTGATGAAACCGTCGAAGTGCACCTCAAAGAAGAAGACGGGCGCGACGAGGTGCACATCGTGCGGCCAGGCACCACCAGCCGCCGCACCGAGGAACGCGCTGCCGAGAAGGAGAAGAAAAAGGCATGACCCCGGAGCCCGGCGTCCGCCTGCGCCACCGCCACCTCCTCGGCATCGAGCCGCTGGACGCCGGCGAGATCGGTCTGATCCTCGACACCGCCGAGTCGTTCCTGGAAATCTCCACGCGCCCCATCAAGAAGGTGCCGACCCTGCGCGGGCGGACCATCGTCAACCTCTTCATGGAGCCCTCGACGCGCACCCGCTCCTCCTTCGAGATCGCCGAGAAGCGTCTGTCGGCCGACTCGCTCAACTTCAGCGTTTCCGGCAGCAGCGTCTCCAAGGGAGAGTCGCTCCTCGACACGGCACGCAACCTCGAGGCGATGGCGCCCGACATGATCGTCGTCCGTCACAGCGCCGCCGGGGCGCCGCACATGCTGGCGCGCGCCTGCCGCTCGATCATCGTCAACGCCGGCGACGGGGCGCACGAGCACCCGACCCAGGCGCTGCTGGACGCCTTCACCATGCGCCAGAAGAAGGGAAAGCTGGCGGGACTGAAGGTCGCCATCGTCGGGGACCTGCTGCACAGCAGGGTGGTGCGCTCCAACATCTTCCTGCTCGGAAAGGTGGGGGCGGAGGTGCATGTGAGCGGCCCGCCCACCCTTATCCCGCCAGGGCTGGATCGGCTGGGAGTGAAGGTGGTCACGCGCATGGAAACGGCGCTGGAAGGGGCCGACGTGATCATGATGCTGCGGGTGCAGCGCGAGCGCATGGTGCGGGGGGCTTTTCCCTCGGTGCGCGAGTACTTCAACCTCTACGGACTCACCGAGGAGCGCGTCCGTCTGGCCCGGAAGGACGTCATCGTGATGCATCCGGGGCCGATCAACCGCGGCGTCGAGATCGCCGCCGAGGTGGCCGACGGCCCCACCTCGGTCATCCTGGACCAGGTCACCAACGGGGTGGCGGTGAGGATGGCGGTCCTCTACCTGCTGTCGGGAGGAGCGGGCAGTGAACTGGCTTCTTAAGGGAGGGCGCGTGGTGGACCCCGCGGCCCGGCTGGACGCCGTGCGCGACGTCCTGGTGCGCGACGGCAAGATCGTCCGGGTGGGGGAGTCGATCCCGGCCGACAACTCGCGCGTGCTGGACCTGAAGGGGAAGGTCGTGGCGCCCGGGTTCATCGACATGCACGTGCACCTGCGCGAGCCGGGGCGCGAGGACGAGGAGACGATGGAGAGCGGCGGCGCGGCGGCCGCGGCCGGCGGCTTCACATCGATTGCCGTCATGCCGAACACCGATCCCTGGAATGACAGCCAGAGCGTCACCGAGTACATCGTGTCGCAGGCCCGCAGCCGCTGCCCGGTCAACGTCTACCCGATCGGCTGCGTCAGCAAGCAGGGGAAAGGGGAGGAGCTGGCCGAGATCGGCGACATGGTGAAAAGCGGCATCGTGGCGATCTCCGACGACGGCCATCCGGTCGCCTCGGCGCACCTGATGCGCATGGCCCTCGAGTACACCCGCATCTTCGGCATCCCGGTGATCGACCACTGCGAAGAGCGCTCGCTCTCCTGCGGCGGCGTCATGCACGAGGGGTTCCATTCCACGCTGCTGGGCCTGAAGGGGGCGCCGGCGGCCTCCGAGGAAATCCTGGTGGCGCGCGATCTGATTCTGGCGGAGATGACCGGCGGCCGCATCCACATCGCCCATCTGTCGACGCGCCGCAGCCTGGAGAAGGTGCGCGAGGCGAAGGCCCGGGGAATTGCCGTCACCTGCGAGGTGACGCCGCATCACTTCAGCCTGACCGACGCCGCCGTGGCGGAGAGCCACTATGACACCAACACCAAGATGAACCCGCCGCTGCGCGAGGAAAGCGACCGTCAGGCGATGCTGCAGGGCCTCGCCGACGGCACGGTCGACGCGATCGCCTCGGACCATGCGCCGCACAACCGGATCGAGAAGGAGATGGAGTTCGACCAGGCACCCTTCGGAATCCTGGGGCTGGAGACGTCGGTGTCGCTGGCGCTGGACCGGCTGTTCCATGCCGGGCTGTTGGACCTGACCCGGCTGGTCGGGCTCTACACGACCTCTCCGGCGCGCATCCTCGGACTCGAGCGCGGCACGCTGGCCGCCGGGGTGCCCGCCGACATCACCGTCCTGGACCTTGAGAAGAGCGTCTCGGTGGATCAGGGTGGGTTCCGGTCGAAGAGCCGCAACGCCCCGTATCAGGGATGGAAGCTGCGCGGCGCTCCCGTGCTGACGATGGTGGGCGGCCGGATCGCCTTCGATGGTCGCTCGTAGTGTCGCGCATCGGAAATCCCGTTGCATTCGGCCGTCGATCCATCCCGGCTTGCGGCGTTGCGTCTCGTTTGCGTACCGCTTGGGTACGCGGCGCTTCGACGCGCCTTGCAATCCGGGCGGGTCGACGGCCTCGGTGCTAACAGCATTTCCGATACGCAACACTCCTCGCGCGCGTAACACCGGGGGCCGCGGCGCCGTTCTCCTGATCGCGCGCGCGCTTTTCTTTGCGATGGCATTGCTGTCCCTCGCCGGGTGCCGGAGCAAGGCAGACAAGCGCCCCGATCTGATCCTGATCCTGGTGGATACGCTGCGCGCCGATCACCTGCACGCCTACGGCTATCCCCGCGAGACCTCGCCGGCGCTGGATGCGCTGGCCGCGCGCGGCGTGCTGTTCGAGCAGGCGATCAGCGCCGCTCCCTGGACCCTGCCTTCGTCCATGTCGATCCTGACGGGACGGCTTCCCTCGCATCATCGTCTCGAGAACGACGGATTGAAGCTGTCGGCGGGGATTCCGACTCTCCCCGAGGTGCTGCGCGGCTCCGGCTACGCCACCGCCGCGGTGGTGAGCCACATCTACGTGGGGCGTCCGTTCGGCTTCGACCGCGGGTTCGATCGCTTCGAGGATTTCGGATTGTCGCAAGGGTATCGCTTCGAGGCCTCTCTGGAGCCGCACGCCTCCGCGGTCACCGATGCCGCGCTGCGCCTGGCCCAGGAGGCGGGCGACAAGCCGCTGTTCCTGCTGGCCCATTACTTCGATCCTCACTGGGATTACGATCCTCCGGCCCCGTACGCGGAGCGCTTCGCCACTCCATATTCCGGGAGCATCAGCGGCAAGTACTCCAGCTTTTCCGAGTACGCACGGCCGGACAAGGATTTATCGGAGGCCGACCTGCAGCACCTGCGCGACCTGTACGACGGCGAGATCGCCTACACCGACGCCGAGATCGGACGGCTGCTCGACTCGCTGGAGCGGGTCCGGGGGAATCGGGCACGTGTGGTCACGCTGGTGGCGGACCATGGCGAGGAGTTCAAGGAGCATCGCTCGCTGGGGCATGGCAGGAACCTCTACGACGAGGTCGTGCGGGTGCCCTTGATCGTGGCCGATTCGCGCGCCGCGCAGCCTCGCAAAATCGGCGCGCAGGTCAGCTCCGTGGATCTGATGCCGACCCTCTGCGTGTTGGCGGAGGTGCCGCCGCCGCGCGGCGTCGACGGCACTTCGCTCGCCCCCTTGCTGGCGGGCCAGAGCGCTCCCGCCCGCGCGGCGGTGAGCGAGACGATCCGCTTCGACGCCTATCGCAAGTCGTACCGCCTGCCTGACGCCAAGCTGATCGTCAGCCTTGAGAACAACGGCCGGGAGCTGTATTCCCTGGCGCAGGACCCCGGGGAGCAGACCAATCTCTGGGCCCGGCAGGGAGAGCAGGCGCTGGCCCTCGAGCGCGCGCTGTTCGACAAGGTGGAGGTGCTGCCCGGCGGCTGGAGCGTGCGCTGGAGCTCCGACGGCAAGCCGCACCGCTTCTCCGGATCGCTGGAAACCGACGGCCAGATCACCGGGGTGGTTCCTCTTTTCCCTCAGGTGGGACGCCACCGGGTCACGCGCGGCAAGCGCATCGACTTCGACCTGGAGGGGGTCGACTCGGGAGGCGGGCTGTCCTTTTCCGTGGAGCCGCCAGACGCCCGCGTCGGCTTCGCCCTCGCGGTGGACGGCAAGGAGGATTCCGCCATGGTCTTCGCCGGATCCTCACGACTGCATCCGCCGCAATCCCCCTTCAGCTTCGCGGGCCCCCCGCCACGTGATCTCACGTTGCGTCCCGAATTCCATACCGGCAAGGAAATCGGCTTCTTCCTGTGGCGCACTCCGGGGGCTTCGCCGGAGGAAGCCGCTGAGCTCACCGAGGCGGCGCGCGAACGGCTGCGCTCGCTGGGTTACGTGCGATGAGCGCGGCGCGCCTCTGCGCGGCGGCGGCGCTGCTGGCGCTGGCGGGGGAGATCGTCATCTCCCTTTCGGCCTGGAAGGCGATTGGGGGCGCGCTCGTCCTGGCGGGGATGGCGCTGATGGTTGCCGTGGCGGTGCGCGAGGCGGCGCCGGCCGACCCTGTCTCGCAGGAGCCCTCGCGCCGGCAGGCGGCGCTGCTGCTGTGTGGCATCCTGGTCGTGGCATTCCTGATGCGCCGCGTGCAGATTGGCGCGATCCCGTGGGGCCTGAACAACGACGAGGGGATCGAGGGACTGATCGCCTGCCGGTTCCTGGCAGGGGAAGCCATCACTCCCTTTTCCAGCATCGGATTGTCGCGCGAGACGCTGTTCCATCTCCTGCTCATGCCGCTGTTCAGCGTCGCGGGACCGGGAATCGCCAGCCTGCGGCTGCTGTCGTTCCTGTGCGGCATGGCCGCGGTGCTGCTGGCCTACGTCGCGGGGAGCGAGATGTTCTCGCGGCGCACGGGGCTCATCACATCGTTCCTGATGGCCGTGTCGAGCTGGCACCTGCTCTATAGCCGCACGGGGCTGCGCAACATCATCCTTCCGGTTTTTCTCCTGGGAGCACTATGGAGCTTTCACCGCGCCCTGCGCGAGCGCCGACTGCTCTATTTCGCGCTGACGGGCATCTTCCTGGCCGCGGGGATGAACAGCTACACCAGCTTCCGGGTCGTCCCGGTGGCGCTGCTCGCCCATCTGGCGGTGCGTCGCTTTCTCCTGAAGCGCCCGCCGCTGCGCTGGAAGGAGATCGCCGCGGCAGGGATCCCTTTCGTGGCACTGATGGTGCCACAGCTGCTGGTCGCCGCGCGCGATCCCGCAGGATTTCTGGCGCGCGGCTCCTATGTCCTGGCGCAGACTCCCGACGCGTCGATTCCCGCGAACCTGCTCTATTCCCTGCTGATGCCGGCCTTCTACCCGGCCCGCTTCGGAGTGATGCAATCGCGCTGGTTCTTCGGCGACGGCGTGAGCCTGGTCTACGCCGCCGTCGGGCGCGCGCCCGAGACGGCCGTCGCCGCGGCCCTGATGGCCCTGGGGATGGTGGCCGTGGCGGCCCGCTTCGTGCGGAGGCGGGGCGAAGGGGAGGGGATGATCCTGCTCCTCTACGCGGCGATCGTGGCGGGAGTGGGACTGGCCGGTCCCAGCCTGACGAGGCTGATCGGGCTGGTGCCGCTGCTCTGCTTCATGGGGGCAATCGGCCTGGATGAGATCACGCTGCGCTGCTGCGGAACGCGCCCGGTGGTGCGCCTCGCGGTGACGGCAGGTGTCCTCGCGCTCGCGGCGGGAGCGAGCGTCGAGCAGTACTTCCTGCGCGCCGGCCGCAGCCCCAAGGCGATGTTCTACTACGCGGCGCCGCAGACCATCATGGGGCTGTACGCCGCCAGCCGGGCCCCCGATCATCCGGTGCACGTCTTCGCCAGCGAGCAGCCCGAGGCGCTGCGCTTCCTCACCTTTACCCGGCAGCAGTTCGTGGTCCTGCACGACGATCCCGCGACGCTCGACATGGCGCGCGTCCGGCGCGCCCTGGGGAAGCAGGAGTTCGTCCTCGAGAACCACCGGAAGTTCTTCCCGCTGTTCACCACCCTGGCGCAGGAGTTCCCTTGGGCCGAAGGAACGGTCCTCAAGGACGCGCTCGGGCGCTTCGATGCTCCAGTGGCCTACATCGTGTCGGTGGACCCCGCCCAGAAGGAAAGCACTCCGACCGCTCCCGCCTCGCCGCGCCCTCCGACGATGGGGCCCGACGGCGCCGCGCCACCTTCCTGATCGGGGCACGGCACGACGGCGTGCTAAAATCGCGCCTGGATCCATGATTCCGCTTCTCGCCGTGGCGCTCCTCCTGCTCGCCCCCGCACCGGGTTCTCCCACCGAGGACGCCGAGGCCCCTCCCGCGATCGTGCTGCAGCCGGCCCGCTTCGGCCGGGTGGCCTGGGGGAGGAACACCCTCAAGCTCGATTACCGCAACGGAGCCTCCACCGCCACGAGCCTGGTCCTTCGGGTGCGGACCTATTACGCCGATTCCGCGTCCGGGGTGTTCTGGGAGGTGGGCTACCCGGTCCTCCTGCCGCCGGCGCAATCGGGTGAGTTCAGCGTCGATTTCTTCGTGCGCCCCGACCATGGAGCTCTGCGCGTGGAGCTGGAAGCTTCCGGGGGCGAAGGGGTCGTGCACCGCGAGGCTCGCGAATTCCATTTCGAGCCCCCCTACCGGGGCGACTACCTGCTGCAGCCTTCGCGCCTGGGGACCACCGGGGTGGAATGGGAGGGGCGCGTCTACCCGTCGTTCCTGGTCCGCGAGAGCCCTTCTTTCGTCTTCTACTACTTTCCCGGCTCCGAGGCGGAGAAGGCGCTCGAGACGATCGTCCCGCAGCGCGAGAAGATCCTGGCGAAGCTGCTCAAGGATTTCGACGTGAAGCTGCCGGGAAAGACCGTGTTCTTCTTCTACCCGGACGCCGAGACCGCGCGCAAGCTGACGGGCCACCGGGCCGACGGCTGGACCTACGGCCGGACGATCGTCGAGGTCTACGGTCCGCGGCGCAAGATCGATCCCTGGCACGAGCTGGTGCACCTGGCGGCCTCGCGCATCGGCATGCCGCCGGTGCTGTTCGCCGAAGGGCTGGCTACCGCGCGCGAGAAGAGCTTCGACAACGCCGGCAAGTATCGCGCCACGCCCACCGACTGGTGCCGCGGCTTCCTGCGCGAGGGGGCGCTGATCCCGCTCGGGGATCTGATGGAGGACACCAGCTTCGGAGAGGACCTGACGCGGCCGCGCATCGCCTATCCGGAGGCGGCCTGCTTCACCGACTATCTCGAGGCGACCTATGGCTGGCCGAAGCTCCGGCAGGCCTATGCGCAGCTGGTCAACAGCCCCGACGCGGCGGTGCACGAAGAGAACCTGGCCAGCTTCGAGAAGATCTACGGACGGAGCCTGCGGCAGGCGGAATCGGAGTGGAAGGAATACCTGTCGCGGGCCCGCGGCTCGCGGGTGCCGCGCGACCTGGTACGCAAGGTGGTGGTGGAAGAGACGGTGCCCTACCGCGTCGCGCTCGGACGGTCGATGCTGACCTCCGCGAAGAACGCGGAAGCGGAGCAGGAGCTCTCGGCCGCCGTGGAGCTGGACCCGGCGGACCTGGAGGCGCGCTTCTGGCTGGCGCAGGCGTTGCACGTCCAGGGAAAGCTGGCGCAGGCGCTGGAGCAGTACGAACAGGTCATCCGCATGGGCGACCGGACCCGGCGGATGGAGCTCGCCTGGAGCCATGTCTGGGCCGGCCAGATCCTCGACCGGCAGGGAAAGCGTGACGAGGCGCTGGCCCACTACCGCAGCGCGCAGTCGCTCGACGAGCGCAGCGAGGTGCGCCTCGAAGGGCGGCTGACCACCTCCCTCGAGGCGGCCCGCGAGGGGATTGCCCATCCCTTCGTGCCCGCCGCTCCGGAGGAGTAGGGCTGCCGGGGAAACCGCGCGGAAGGGATTCCGGAGTCGAAACACCGCCTTGCCGGGGGGCACCGGCGGCACTAGATTCACGCCGACGGACAGGTGGCGAACCCGATGATCCCCGAACTGACGAACGAGCTGCACCTTCTGAACGGCTTTCTGCTGAAGTCGGCGCTGGCCATCGTGTGCGGCGGCATCATCGGCGTCGAGCGGGAGCTGAAGCGCAAATCCGCCGGCTTCCGGACGAACATCCTGATCTGCCTCGGCTCCTGCTATTTCATGGAGGTTTCTCTGCTTGCGGCCGCCGTCGCCGGAGAGGGAAGGCCGGGCGATCCGGGCCGGGTGGCGGCCCAGGTGGTGACCGGCATCGGCTTTCTGGGAGCGGGAACCATCATCCAGTCGCGCGGCCAGATCGCCGGATTGACCACGGCGGCGCTCATCTGGTCGGTGGCATCGGTCGGATTGCTGGTCGGATTGGCACACTACGTCCTGGCGCTGATCGCGACCGCCCTGATCTTTCTGACGCTGACCATCCTGGGAGTGTTCGAGCGGCGCCTGCTCAACAAGAAGATTCATCCCCCCGAAAGCCATCACTGAGGGCGTCCGGCGCGCCCGGTACCGAAAAACCGCTTTTCCTCAGCGTTGACGCCGCGATCCGGCGCGGCTAGAATGCCGCCTCTTGCCACATCGTCATCCCTTTCCGGAGGCACTCATGACGGCGCCGGAGTTCGTGCTCGAAACCCATCTTTCCGACCTGATACTCGCGAGTCGCGGCAAGGTGCGCGACATCTACCAGGTGGGCGGAGACCTTCTCATCGTCTCGACCGATCGGATCTCGGCCTTCGACTATGTCCTCCCCAACGGCATCCCGGACAAAGGGAAGGTCCTGAACCAGCTGTCGCTCTTCTGGTTCGCGAAGACCCGCGAGATCGTTCCCAATCACCTGATCACCGGCCGCTTCACCGAGTTTCCCGCCACTCTGCGGCCGCACGCCGCGGTCCTGGCGGGCCGCTCGACGCTGGCGCGCAAGGCCTCGATGTTCCCGGCGGAGTGCGTGGTGCGCGGCTACCTGGCAGGCTCGGGCTGGAAGGAGTATCAGAAGACCCGGTCGGTCTCCGGCGTGCCGCTGCCCGCCGGGCTGAAGGAATCGAGCAAGCTGCCGGAGCCGATCTTCACCCCCTCCACGAAGGCGACGACCGGCCACGACGAGAACATCTCGATGGCGCAGCTCGAGCAGCTGGTGGGAAGCGACACGGCCCGCCGCCTGAAGGAGCTGAGCCTGGCGGTCTACCTCGCCGCCAGCCGGCATGCCGAGTCGGCCGGCATCCTGATCGCCGACACGAAGTTCGAGTTCGGCACCGTCGACGGCTCGATCCTCCTGGCGGACGAAGTGCTGACGCCCGACTCCTCGCGCTTCTGGCCGGCCGACGGGTACGCTCCGGGAAGGAGCCAGGATTCGTTCGACAAGCAGTACGTGCGGAATTATCTGGAAGGGATCGGCTGGAACAAGCAGCCTCCGGTTCCGACGCTTCCGCCGGAGGTGGTGGCGGGCACGCGCGATCGCTACCTGGAGATCTTCCGGCGGCTCACCGGGAAGCCGGCGCTGGAGGAATGAAGCTCAACTCTCCGTCGCATCGAGGCGGCCCAGCACCTGGCAGACCTCCTGCAGCGCGCTGCTCCTGAAAGGAGCCGGTGCGCCGGCGGAGGCCAGGGCATCCTTGAGATCGAAGAGCCGCTCCAGCGAGGCGTTGAGCCTGCGGGTGGGCAGCGAGCCGGAGCGGATTTTGCGGTGCAGGAAGTGATGCGCCGCCTCGATCCGCTCCCACGACTTGCAGTACATCATCATGTCGTTCCCCGCCTGCAGCGCCTGCCAGGCGACTTCACCCGGATCGGCTTTCTGATCCACGGCCCCCATCTCCAGATCATCGGTCAGGATCACGCCGCGGTAGCCGATGCGCTCGCGCAGCAGCCGCTGCACCACCGGCTCCGAAAGGGTTGCGGGACCCGGCGCGGGGCCCTGAAGATCGGGGTAAAAAGCGTGCCCGACCATGATCATCGGCAGCCGGTCGCGCAGCTCGCGATAGGGAACGAGGTCACGGCTCCACAGGGCGGCAGATGACTTCGTGATCACCGGCAGATCCAGGTGCGAGTCGACCCTTCCTTCCCCCAGACCCGGGAAATGCTTGCCGCATCCCAGTACCCCCTCCCCCCGCTGGGCGTCGAGGAAGATCTCCGCCAGCTGTGCCACGCGCCGCGGGTCGGATCCATAGGCGCGGTCGCCAATCCCGTTGGGAGATTCGGCGGTGGAGAGATCGAGGACGGGGGCGAAGTTCAGGTTGAATCCGAGCAGGCGCAGCCCCCTGCCGGTTTCACGTCCGTGGGTCCGGACCCTCTCCTCGGCGTCCTCTTGTCCCGCCAGGTGAAGGTTCGGAGGAATCTCGGGAAAGATTCCTTTCAATCGGTTCACCCGGCCTCCCTCCTGATCGATCGCCAGGAAGGGGCGGACGGGGAGCAGCGTGTCGAGCTCGCGGCAGAAGGCGGCGACTTGCTGGCCGTCCACCAGGTTTCTGGCGAACAGGATGATGCCCCCCGGGGAAACCGAGCGCAGGCGCCGCGCCAGCTCGTCCGACAGCGAGGTGCCGTCGATGCCGATGAACAACAGCTGGCCGGCCATCTGGGAGTCGTCGAGGGGAGGGCGGGCGGGTTTTGGCATGCGGCATTCTCCTCAAAGCGCCATGAAGATGCAACTTTCGGTTGGGTCTTGAGCCGCAAGTGGCTGAAACATCGAAGGTTGAAAATACGCAATGCAGTAATAATATGAAATATCATAATTGAATATATTGTCAATTTTATTTTCGCATATATAGTCTAAGCGGGCCATGGATCTCCCATGGATTCCGGCGGGCGGAAGTAGCTGGAGAATGAATTCCTTGACCCTCCGGGGGGTGCGTGCTAGCATGCCCCCCTTTTTAGCGCGAGGGACGCCGTGAGCGGGAAGAACCGCAAGTTCTACACCATCATGATCGTGCCTCACGCGGCCGAGAAGTCCCGCCGGCTGAAGGTCTCGAGAAACTTCGTCCTGGTGATGGGGGTGACCCTCGTGGCCCTCCTCCTGTCCGGGATTCTGTTGCCCCATTTCGTCCTGCGCACCACCTACCTGAGCTGGGTCACCTCGCGGCTGTCCCGGCAGAACGAGGAGCTGAAGAAGACGACGGAGGAAGTCGATCTGGCGCTGAGCGACCTGCGGCGCAAGATGGCCGACTTCGAGTCGCGCACCAGCGAGATGGGCCTGGTCCTCGGAGTGGCCAGGCTGCCGCTGTCACAGAGGACGCCGGCCGGTGGAGGGCTGAGCCTGCAGAACCTCGGACCGGTCGACGGGGCGCGCTTCGTGCAGCGCGAGCTGAAGGTGCTGGAGGGTCGATCGCAGGAACTGCAGCAGAGCCTGGAAGCGATGGAGCCGGCGTTTCAGAAGCAGGTCGCCTTCCTGGCCTCCACGCCGTCGATCCTTCCGGTGCGCGGGCTGTACGGCAACGGCTACGGCTGGCGGAAAGACCCCTTCACGGGCGAGCGCGATTTCCACCAGGGGCTGGACATCGCCGCCGCGCCGGGGACCAAGGTGGTGGCCCCGGCGGACGGCATCGTCACGATGGCGGGCCCCACGGGAGGATATGGGAATTTCCTGGTCATCTCCCATGGTTACGGCATGGTGACCCACTACGGCCACCTGCAGAGGTTCATGGTGCGGCCGGGGCAGCGGGTGCATCGCGGAGACGTGATCGGCATGGTGGGGAGCACCGGGCGGAGCACCGGCCCGCATCTTCACTATGAGGTGGTGGTGCACCAGCGGGCGGTGGATCCGACGCGCTACATCCTGGACGATTTCAGGACCTATTGAACGACGAGCGTATCTTCAGCCGGGGCGGAAAGCGGCACCTTCCGCCCTTTTTTCGTTCCTTGAGCGCACCCTCCGCGGTTTGACGCTCCCGCGGCCTCTGCGGTATCGTCTTGAAAAATAAAGGGGCCGGATGTTCCTCGACCAGGCACTCAAGCTAGTCATCGGCAGCAAGAACGAGCGCGAGCTGAAGAAGCTCCAGCCCCGCGTGGCGGCGATCGGGGCCCTCGAGCCTTCCCTGCAGGGACTCGGCGACGAGCAGCTGCGCGCCAAGACCGCCGAGTTCCGCGCCCGATTGGAGCAGGGGGAGGAGCTGGACGACCTGCTGCACGAAGCCTTCGCGGTGGTTCGCGAGGCGGGACGGCGCGTCCTGGGGATGCGCCACTTCGACGTGCAGCTGATCGGCGGCATGGTCCTGCACCAGGGCAAGATCGCCGAGATGAAGACCGGGGAGGGGAAGACCCTGGTCGCCACCCTGCCCGCCTACCTCAACGCGCTGCCGGGGAAAGGCGTCCACATCATCACCGTCAACGACTACCTGGCGCGCCGCGACGCCGACTGGATGGGCCGGATCTACCGTTTCCTCGGATTGTCGGTGGGGGTGATCCAGCACGAGCTGACCGACGCCCAGCGCCAGGTCGCCTACGGCGCCGACGTGACCTACGGAACCAACAACGAGTTCGGCTTCGACTACCTGCGCGACAACATGAAGTATTCGCTCGACTCCTTCGTGCAGCGCGGCCACGTCTTCGCCATCGTCGACGAGGTCGACTCGATCCTGATCGACGAGGCGCGCACGCCGCTCATCATCAGCGGCCCCTCGGACGAGTCCACCGACAAGTACTACGAGTCGGACCGCATCATCCCGCGCCTGAAGCAGGAGGACGACTTCAAGGTCGATGAGAAGGCGCGCACCGTGAACCTGACGGAAACCGGCGTCGAGACGGTGGAGAAGGCCCTGGGCGTGCCGAACCTCTACGACCCGGAGTTCATGGAGCTGAACCACTGCGTGCAGCAGGCGCTGCGCGCCCACATCCTGTTCCGCCGCGACGTCGACTACATGGTCAAGGAAGGCCAGGTGGTCATCGTCGACGAGTTCACCGGCCGCCTGATGCCGGGGCGGCGCTGGAGCGACGGGCTGCACCAGGCGGTGGAGGCCAAGGAAAAGGTCAAGATCGAGAAGGAGAACCAGACCCTCGCGACCATCACCTTCCAGAACTACTTCCGCATGTACGACAAGCTCTCGGGGATGACCGGGACGGCCGACACCGAGGCGGTGGAGTTCGACAAGATCTACAAGCTGGAGGTGACGATCGTCCCGACCAACCGCGATCTCATCCGCGTCGAGAACCCCGACGTGATCTACCGCACCGAGGAGGAGAAGTACCGCGCGGTGGTGGGGGAGATCGAGGAGCTGCACCAGAAGGGGCAGCCGGTCCTGGTGGGCACCGTGTCGATCGAGAAATCGGAGCATCTCTCTTCGCTGCTCAAGCGCAAAGGAGTGCCGCACGTGGTGCTCAACGCCAAGTACCACGAGCGCGAGGCGGAGATCGTAGCGCAAGCCGGCCGGCTCGCCGCAGTGACCATCGCCACCAACATGGCGGGCCGCGGCACCGACATCCTGCTGGGAGGCAACCCCGAGTTCCAGGCGAAGCGCGCCGTGACCTCCCAGACGCTCGAGACCCCCGAGCAGGCGGAAGCCGCGCTGACGGCCGCGCTGGAGGAGGCCAGAGCGCACTGCGTCGAGGAGCACGATCGGGTGGTGGTGCTGGGGGGGCTGCACATCCTGGGGACGGAGCGCCACGAGGCGCGGCGCATCGACAACCAGCTGCGCGGGCGCGCCGGACGCCAGGGCGATCCCGGCTCGTCGCGCTTCTACCTGAGCCTGGAGGACGACCTGCTGCGCATCTTCGGCTCCGATCGGCTCAAAGGGCTGATGCTGAAGCTGGGGATGGAGGAGGACGTTCCGATCATCCATCCGATGGTGTCCCGCTCCATCGAGCGGGCCCAGAAGCAGGTGGAGGCGCGCAACTTCGACATCCGCAAGCACCTGCTGGAATACGATGACGTGATGAACATGCAGCGCGTGGAGATCTACTCGCTGCGCCGCGAGCTGCTGGAAGGGAAAGGACAGAGCGAGTACCTGTCCACGAAGATGGAGGATATCCTCGACTGGATTCTCGACACCTATGCCCCCGAGGGAGTGGATCCGGAAGAGTGGTCGATCCCCGAGATGACCCTGCAGATGCAGCGCCAGTTCGGCATCGATCCGGTCAAGGCCGGAGTCGACTTCCATGCGGTGTCGCGGGCGGAGCTGCGCAAGGCGTTGTGGGAAGCCATCGGCAAGCGCTACGCCGAGAAGGAAGCGGCGCTCGGGCCCGAGATCATGCGCCAGCACGAGCGGCTGGTGATGCTGAACGTGATCGACACCCAGTGGAAGGACCACCTGCTCAACATGGACCATCTGAAGGAGGGGATAGGCCTGCGCGGCTACGGCCAGCGCGATCCCCTCACCGAGTACAAACGCGAGTCCTTCGAGATGTTCTCCGCGATGAAGGAGCGGATCGAGAACGACATCGTCCGCTTCCTGTTCCTGATGGAGCCGGTCATCCAGAAGGAGCGCGAGCAGATGCAGGAGAAGCGCGAGCGGGACCTCACCTACTCGGCGCCCGCCAAGGAGGCGGCCGAGCCGCGCCGGGCGGCGGCGGGGACCAAGGTGGGGCGCAACGACCCCTGTCCATGCGGCTCCGGCAAGAAGTACAAGAAATGCCACGGGGCCGCGGAGGGAAAGGTCGTGCACGGGGTGCGCGGATGAGGTGGAGCTGATGAACCAAAGTCGGAGGCGAAGCCGGAGACGATGATACAAAGACGAAGCCGAAGGCGGAGTCGATGATAGACGGCCAGATTCCCGAGGGGCTGACGTTCGACGACGTGCTGCTGAAGCCGGCCGGCAGCGAGGTGCTCCCCTCGCGAGCCGACACCGGCACCCGGCTCACCCGCCGGATCCGCCTGAACATCCCGATCGTTTCCGCTGCCATGGACACGGTCACCGAGTCGCGCCTGGCGATCGCGATGGCGCAGCAGGGGGGGCTGGGGATCGTCCACAAGAACCTGACGGTGGAGGACCAGGTCCTGGAGGTCGACAAGGTCAAGCGCTCGGAGAGCGGCATGATCGTCGATCCGATTACCATGCATCCCGAGAACCGCATCTTCGAGGCGCTCGAGGTGATGCGCAAGTACAAGATCTCGGGGGTACCGATCACCGACGCGGGCGGCCGCCTGGTGGGAATCCTGACCAACCGCGACCTGCGCTTCGAGACCCGCCTCGATCTGCCGATCTCGGATTTGATGACCAAGAAGAACCTGGTCACCGTCCCGGTCGGGACGACGCTGGAGGAGGCCAAGCGCCACCTGCACCAGCACAAGATCGAGAAGCTCCTGGTGGTGGACAAGGACTACCATCTCAAGGGGCTGATCACCGTCAAGGACATCCAGAAGAACATCAAGTACCCGAACGCTTGCAAGGACCAGCTCGGCCGGCTGCGCGTGGGCGCCGCCATCGGCGTGGGGGAGGAGGCGCTGAACCGGGCGCGCGCCCTGGTGGAGGCGAAGGTCGACGTGCTGGTCATCGACACGGCGCACGGCCATTCCAAAGGAGTGCTCGACTCGGTGCGCGCCGTCAAGAAGGCCCTTCCGGACGTGGAGCTGGTGGCGGGGAACGTGGCGACGGAGGAAGGGGCGGAAGATCTCATCCGCGCCGGGGTGGACGCCGTGAAGGTCGGGATCGGCCCCGGCTCGATCTGCACCACGCGGGTGGTCACCGGGGTCGGCGTCCCGCAGGTCACGGCGATCGCCGAGTGCGCCAAGGCGGGGAAGCGCCACGACGTCCCGCTGATCGCCGACGGTGGCATCAAGTTCTCGGGCGACATCACCAAGGCGATCGCCGCCGGCGCGCACAGCGTCATGATCGGCAGTCTGTTCGCGGGCACGGAGGAATCGCCCGGCGAGACGATCCTCTATCAGGGGCGCACCTTCAAGTCGTATCGCGGCATGGGATCGATCGGCGCCATGAAGCGCGGCAGCGCCGATCGCTACTTCCAGGAGTACGAGTTCGAGGAGCAGAAGCTGGTGCCGGAGGGAATCGAGGGAATGGTCCCTTACAAGGGGAGCCTCACCGCCCTGGTGCCGCAGCTCGTGGGAGGCCTGCGCTCCGGGATGGGGTATTGCGGCTGCCCCGACATCGAAGCGCTGCGCCGCGACGCCAGGTTCCTGCGCATCACCGCCGCCGGATTGAAGGAATCGCACGCCCACGACGTGGTCATCACCAAGGAAGCCCCCAACTACCGCACCGAATCCTGATTCCCGCCGGCGCGCCGGTCCACGACGCGGATCTCCCGCAGGCTCCCGCCCCGATCCTGAATCGACACCCGGATCACCTTATCCGGCAGCCAGCTTCCCAGCCGCTCGGGCCATTCCACCAGCGCCACGCCGTCGGTCCCCAGCAGCTCTTCCAGCCCCAGCTCCAGCAGATCCGAGGGCTTCTGGATGCGGTACAGGTCGATGTGATACACGGGCAGTCTACCCAGGTAGTGGTTCACCAGCGTGAAGGTGGGGGAGTGGACCTGCTCCGGCAGCACTCCCAGCCCGGCGGCAATCCCGCGCGCCAGCGCCGTCTTCCCCGACCCGAGCGCTCCTTCCATCAGCACGACGTCGCCCGCGGAAAGATGGGCGGCCAGGGAAGCACCGAGCGCCAGCGTGGCGGATTCATCGTGCACGACGTGGTTTTCGTTGAGCGCGGAATCGGGAATGGGGACCTCCGGATCGGACGCCGGACGCCGGGGAGTATCTGACTCAGGACGAGCCGTCCGACCCCTGCGTCAGCCGGCCCATCGCTTCGGGAAGGTGCTCGACGATGTCGCGGGCCATCAGCGGCAGCTCGCCGCGCCGCTGCGCGCACAGGTCGGCGGCCAGCCCGTGCAGATAGACGCCGAGGAGGATGGCGTGGAGGATCGGGATCCCCTGGCTCACGAAGCCGGAGAGGATTCCGGTGAGCACGTCGCCCGAGCCCGCCGTGGCCATCCCCGGATTCCCGGTGGGATTCACCCAGATGTTGCCGTCGGGATCGGCGATCAGGGTCCGGTGTCCCTTCAAGGTCACGAAGCAGTGGTGCTCGCGGGCGAACTTGCGGCAGATGGCGAGGCGGTCCTTCTGCACCGCCTCGGCCGACATCCCCACCAGGCGGCCCATCTCCCCCGGATGCGGCGTCAGGATGAGGGGGCGGTCCTTGCCGTTCAGCATCTCGGTGTGCCCCTGGTAGGCGTTCAGTCCGTCGGCGTCCAGGATCAGCGGAACGCGCGTCTCGGCCACCATCTCGCGGATGAAGGACTGGGTCTCGGCGGCAGTGGTCAGCCCCGGGCCCAGGGTCAGGACTCCCTTCCCGTCGAGCAGCTTCAGGACTCGGGGTCCGGCCTTCGAGGAGACGGTTCCTTCGCGCGTCTCCAGCAGCGGCTCGGTCATCATCTCCATCACCTGCGGCGCGAGGATCGGCTGGACGCTCTCCGGCGTCGCCACGGTGACCAGCCCGACACCGGCGCGGAAGGCCCCCTCCGCCACCATGCGCGCGGCTCCCGGCTTCCCTTTCGACCCGGCCACCACCAGCAGGTGGCCGTAGTCTCCTTTGTGGCTCTCCACCTTGCGCTCCGGGAGGTAATCGGCCAGCTCTTCCGGATCGGCCAGGTTCAGCCAGACGCCTTCCGCCTCGACCGCTTCGGCGGGATACCCGATGTCGGCGATGTAGACCTCGCCCGCCTTCTCCTCCGCCGGCAGGAACAGGTGCGGGATCTTCGGGCAGCCGAAGGTGACGGTGGCGTCGGCGTCGATGCACACCCCGGGGATCTCGTTGGTGTCGGCCGAGAGTCCCGAAGGGACGTCGATCGACAGGCGCACGGCGTCGGCGTTGTTCACGTCGCGCATCACCTCCTCCAGGAAGCCGCGCACCCCGCCCTTGACGCCGATGCCGATCAGTGCGTCGACGATCAGGTCGTAGCGCGACAGCTCCGGCAGGAAGTCGTGCCAGCCGCGGATGTCGGGGATCTCCAGCATCTCGACGCCCGATTTCTCCAGGATCTTGAGGTTGACCAGCGCCTCGTCCTTGGTGTCGGACTTCCGTCCGAACAGGAGCAGCCGCGGGCCGTAGCCGCGGTTGTGCAGGTGCTTCGCCGCCACCATCCCGTCGCCGCCGTTGTTGCCCTTGCCGCACAGGACCAGGATGCTGCGCTCGTCCAGGTCGTCGAACTCGCTTTCCAGGTAGTCGACCACCTGCAAGCCGGCGTTCTCCATCAGGACGATCGCCGGGATGCCGAACTCGCGCGTGGCTCTCTCGTCGATGCTTTTTGCCTGCTCGGCGTTGAGGACTTTCAAGAGAATCTCCCTGAGGGCACTCGAATATAGCCGAACGGGACGAAGCGCGGCAACCGGCGGCAGCGCCGGGGGGGCGCTTTTGACAGCGGCGGAAGCGGGAGACGATAATGCCGCGCTTCGGAGGAGGAGAAGATCTTGCTGAGATTCCTGACCGCCGGAGAGTCGCACGGTCCGGCGCTGGTCGCCATCCTGGACGGCATGCCCGCCGGGTTGCCGCTTTCGTCGTCCGCCATCGATCGCCAGCTGGCGCGGCGCATGCTGGGATACGGGCGCGGCGGCCGCATGAAGATCGAATCGGACAAGGCGCGCATCCTGGCCGGGATCCGCTTCGGCCTGACCCTGGGAAGCCCGATCGCGCTGCTCATCGAGAACCGCGACTGGCCGAACTGGCAATCGGCCATGGACCCCGAGCGCGCGCCGCGCCAGGCGGCCCTGGCGAAGCAGGTCTCGCGCCCGCGCCCGGGACATGCCGATCTGGCGGGATCCCTGAAATACGACACGCACGACGCGCGCAACGTCCTGGAGAGGGCTTCGGCGCGCGAGACGGCGGCACGCGTCGGCGTCGGGGCGATCTGCCGGGAGCTGCTGGGCCAGATGGGGATCGAGGTGGCCTCGCACACCACGTCGGTGGGCGCGGCGCGCGCTTCCGACGACGAGGAGGCGAGCTGGAAAGGAATTCTGGATAGCGAGGGCTCGCCGCTGCGCTGCGCCGATCCGGCGCTCGAGAAGAAGATGATCCGGGAGATCGACGCGGCCAAGCGGCGCGGCGACTCGGTCGGCGGCAGCTTCCAGGTGGTGGCGCGCGGCGTGCCTCCCGGGCTGGGAGCCTTCCGGCAGTGGGACGCGCGCCTCTCGGGCCGGATCGCGCAGGTGCTGATGTCGATCCCGTCGGTGAAGGGGGTCGAGATCGGTTCCGGCTTCCGCAGCGCGCGCGCCCGCGGATCCGAGGTGCACGACGAGATCCATTACAACAAGCGCCGGCGCGTCTTCCACCGCAAGACGAACCGGGCCGGCGGATTGGAGGGCGGCATGACCAACGGCGAAGAGATTCGCGCCCGGGTCTTCGTCAAGCCTCTTTCCACCCTTCCCACCTCGCTGCGCTCGGTCGATCTTGTCACCAAGCGCTCCTTCGATGCGGCGGTGGAGCGCACCGATACCACGGCCATCGCCGCCGCCGGAGTGATCGGCGAGGCGATGCTCTCCATCGTGCTGGCCGATGCGCTGCTGGAGAAGCTCGGAGGCGACAGCCTCAAGGAGCTGCGGCGCAACTTCCGCGGTTATCTGGATCAGCTCAAGCGCTTCTGAGCCGGCGCCTCAGGGTGGGAGGTCGCGTCGGGCCGGAATTCCCGCCAGGCCGCGCGGCTGCGTCACGCCCCGGACGATGGCGCGGCCGAGCGCTTCCACCGCCATTGCCTCCAGGATCAAGTCCTCCGAAGGAAGGTCGCCGGTGGACAGCGCATAAACCAGATCGCCGTCATGGGCGGTGTGCGCGGGGGAAAGGCAGCGCGCCAGGGCCACCTGCGAAGCTCCCGCCAGGCGGCAGGCCTGCTCGCGCGTCAGGCGGGCGTTGGTGGCGACCAGGGCCAGGGTGGTCGCGTCGCCGGGGGCCGGTGCCGGCTGCCGGCGCCGCGAGGCGCGCGCGGCTCCAGAGAGATCGGCTTCGATGCCGGCCAGGCCGCTTCCCCGGGAGGTGCG
>DASTZC010000236.1 GCA_035764505.1 Candidatus Polarisedimenticolia bacterium | reverse complement strand
CCAGACCGCCTTTCTTCCAGAGGGTCTCTCCGCCCCGGGAGCCGAGGCGACACCCGGCTTCCATGAAGGCGAAAAAGTCGTCCTGTTCCTCTATCCCGAAAGCCGCTCCGGCCTGACCAGCCCGGTAGGTCTCGGTCAGGGGAAGTTCCTCCGGGTCTCCGGCAAGGACGGTAAGGAGATCGCCGTCAACGGCTTCGGGAACCGCGGCCTGCTCCACGGAATGTCTCCGCGTGCCGTCGAGCGGCTCGGCAGCCTTGGGAAGGGCGACCCGCACCGGCCTGATCGGCTCACCTCGGACGATTTGCTCCGGATGGTGCAGGAGCTGACGCCATGAGTGGCGCGAGGGTGACCCCGAGGCCGCGGCGCCTTTTCCTCCTGGTAGCGACGGCTCTGCTCGCGGCTTTCGCCAGCACGCCGCCGGCAGCACTCGCGGGAGGCCCCTGGCATGTCATGAGCAACGGCACGCCGATGGCGTGGCCCGGAACGCCGCCCGGACCCCTTCCCGTGGCGATCTCCTGCGATGTCGACGCCGGGGGGCTGGGAATCCTGAGCCATGCGGATGCAATCCCACTTCTGCAGCAGGCGCTGGGAACCTGGAACGTCGTGGGGCCTGTGACCCTCAGCATCGATTCGGCCCATCCCCTGCCCGATGTCAACGCGACCGGCTTCGGCGATACCAACGCCGGCCATTTCTCGAACTTCTGGAACCGCTCCGACGCCGTTACCGGCAGCGCCATCAAGGTGATCTTCGATTCCGACGGCGCGATCATCGCCGATTTGTACGGGGAAGGGGCGCAGCGCGACATCTTCGGCCTGGCCATAATCGACACTCCGACTCCCTGTCCCCCCGTATCTTCCGGGGACATAGCCGAGGCGAGCATCATCATCAACGGCGCAATGTGGGACGGCGTGCAGCCCGACTTCCTGTCGACCGCGGACATACGCGGGGTCATGGTGCACGAGCTCGGCCATGCTCTGAACCTCGGGCACAGCGCGCTGAACGCCGAACTTTCGGACGATGGCGATCCCGACAACGATCGCTACATCCCTACGATGTTCCCCCTCCAGACTGCCACCGAGTCGCAGCTGGAGGCCCTCAAGTTCGACGACAAGGCGGCGGTCATGGGTTTGTACGGCGGCGGCGCCAACTCCGTGGCGGGAAACATCTTTACCGATCTCGACCATAATTCTATCGGGGAGGCGTGGCAGGGGGCGCAGGTCACCGTTCGGCGGGCCGACCCGTCTCCACCGGCGCCGCCGCACGCCGACCTGTCCCAGGCCTTCTCCGCCGTCTCGGGAGCAAATTTCATCCCCACCTGCGGCACTCCTCCTGCGTTCCTGGAAGGGTTCTGGAAAATCACCGGGCTGCCGGCGGGCAACTACACGATCTGCGTCGAGCAGATCGATACGGCGTTTTCCGATGCCAACGCCAGCCTGGTGGGTCCGCTGGCCACGCCGCGGCTCCTCGAGGGTCCGGAGGAGTGCTACAACGGGGCGAGCGAGAGCGCGACTGCCGCGACCGACGACCCGGACGACGCCCCGCTGGTCGCGATCTCCGGAACAGTGACCGGGAAGGACATCTATCTCAATGGCGCGCCCACAGACGACCCCAGCGAGCCCAACAACTCTCTGACGGCGGCAACCGATCTGGGCCCAGGCCTCGTCAACACCATACGCGGCGTCATCGGTCCCAGCGCCGCTCCCGGGGACCGCGACTTCTTCAAGATGGCAGTGGTCCCGGGGGACCATGTGCGCATCGACGTCGACGCGATGGAGCTCGACGTCGGCGTGATGGCGCCGGCCTATCCCACCGACGCGGTACTGACGGTGTATGACGGCGCGGGCGTGCCGCAAATGAGCTCGGACGATGCCGTCGACGGCGATTCCGGCGTCCTTTCCCGGGATCCCTATCTCGAATGGGTCGTCCCGCCGGCCTTCACCAGCCCCCTGAAGATCGGTCTGTCCTGCTACCCCGACACGACCATTGCCGGATGCGTCACCGCGACCAGCCATCCCTACTGGCTGCGCGTGGAGGTGCGTCACGACCAGGATGGCGACGGCACCACCGACAACCTGGACGTCTGCCCGGGAGATATCTTCGACGATGCCGACAAGGATC
>DASTZC010000235.1 GCA_035764505.1 Candidatus Polarisedimenticolia bacterium | reverse complement strand
GCGGCAGCAGAGGCCGGCGCTCGCTTAGAGGGTCGGTGCTACCAGCTGAAAGACGGGAGGCAGCCAATGCTGTCTCCCGTTTCTTCTTTTCCTGCAAAGTTGCGAGCTCTCTTCCGAGGGAACGGCGCCTGCCCCCATTCTTCCGGCGCTTCCTGCCCTCGGAATCCTGAGATGGCGAAACCTTCCGATTAGGGGTAAGGCGCACGGTCGCTCGTATGGGGAAGGTCATGCCCTTCACCCAGCCGATTACACCAACAAGAGAAGGAGGTGTCCGATGCGATGGGTGCAGGCGAGCTTTCGAACCTTCGCAATGCTCTTGCTGCTGGGCTTTGGCCGGATCGCATGGGGGGCGGTTACGCTCGATTTTGTCAATGACGAGATTGCCCCTGTCCTAGCCGGCGACGATTGCGGAAACCGAAGTGGCGGGGCGTTCGCGGCGTCCTGGACCGATCGGGCACCCGGCGCATGCGCCGGGGATGTGCCGCCGGACTGGACTGGCGGTACCTTTGTCAATGTGCCCAACATTTCTACCCCCAAGGGCATTCTTACCGGCGTCTTTTTCATCCGCGACACGGCGACGATCGAGTTCCCCGTCCACTCCCTCGGCGCCTGCGGCTCAATTGACCTCTGCGCCTGTGACAGCGCAGAGGTTGTATCGGCCCGCGTATTTAACAGCTTCAAGCGGAGAGCGTGCAGCAACTGCGCCATCCCAGAATGCCCGACACCCCTGGCCGACTACGCCGTCGAACAAAAGATCGGGAACGGTCTGTGGGTCGTTTGCACCTCTCTCGCAGACTGTCCCGATATCAGCCCCTCTGCAACCGCGCAGGCCTTCCTACGAATCCGACGAACGGACGCCGGTTCCAAGTGTGGGTTCGTGGTGATCCGGGAGCCTGGAGTCAGTGGTTCTTCACCGACCGCTTACATCCGACTGGAGAAGGATGATCCTTGTGATCTCGAATCGAACTGGATCGACAAGGATGCCGGCAACATTGGGGACGACCTATGGCTCGTCAACCTCCTTCAGATCAAGAGGAACGGCCTCAATGGCATCGTGAAATTCGACGTCATTCCAACGCCCGGTGCATCCCCCGTGAGCTTCACGGTCGATACAACCGGCAAGACGAACGCCGTCATTGCAACTGAGATGGACACCAAGTTCGAAGCAGCCGGGCTAGGATTGCGAACCAGTGTCGCCGCCAATGCAGCCGCGGCAGGTTCGATTCTGGACGGATTCGCGCCTTCTCCCTATGAGACCGGCCAGCCTGTGGTCGTGGTGGAAAACGCCGGCTATCGGATCGCCGGAATCAACGTGAAGGTGGTCCCTGGAATGGAGGCGATAATCGAGGACCTCAATCCCGATCCTACGGTTCCCACGCTTAGCGAGTGGACCATGATTATCCTGGCCCTTCTGCTGCTAGGCTCCGGGTATTGGCTCTTTCTACGCCAGCACAAACCCACCTTGGTATAGCGAAGCGTCTCCGCCGCGTGGAACGCGGCTGACAGGTGACCTGGACGGGTCTGATTGGTTTGAGTGCTTCAGGTCGTGCTCACATCGAACGGACGGGAGATATTCCGTACTCTCGAATCTTCCGGCGCAGGGTGGCGCGATGGATGCCAAGCTGCTTCGCGGCCCGGCCAAATTGCCCGCCCGTTTCCTGGAGGGCCTGAAGGATGGCCTCCCGCTCGGTCTCCCGAAGGGACGAGCCCGCCAGACCGGACAGTCCGGCAGATGCCGCTATCTGCTCATGCCCTGCGCCCGGACCGCGCGGACAAAACACCAGATCCTTACCTTTCAGCACGCGCTGCGGGCCATGGGCGCAAGAAGCCGCGAGCACATTGCGCAGCTCCCGGACATTCCCGGGCCAGGGGTAATCCACCAGCAGGGAGAGAGCCTCGCCATCCAGGCTCCTTCCCGCCCGGGTGAGAAAACGGTCGGCGATGAGGGGAATGTCTTCCGCCCTGTAGCGCAGCGGCGGCAGGGTGATTTCCAGGCCGCGCATCCGGTAATAGAGGTCGGCCCTGAAGGAGCCTTCTACCAGCATGCGCTGTGGATCGCGGTTGGTGGTGGCAAGAAACCTTACCGAGACTTCCCTTTGGGTCCTGGACCCGACGGGCCTCACCACCCCGTCGTCCATGACCCTCAGGAGCTTCCCCTGGTGCGCGGCGATCAGCGATTCCATCTCGTCCAGGAGAAGCGTGCCGCCATCCGCCTCCTCCAGCAGGCCGCGCTGGTCGCTTCCGGCGCCGGTGAAGGCGCCTTTTTCGTGGCCGAAGAAGAGGCTCTCGAAGAGGTCGGCCGGGGTCGCCGCGCAATTGTGCGCCACGAAAGAACCGTGGGCACGGCCGGACCGCGCATGGATCGCCCGCGCCGTCAGCTCCTTTCCCGTGCCCGTCTCCCCCGTGATGAGGACGTTCAGATCGCAGCGCGCCGCCTCCTCGATCTGGCGCCGGACCCGCGTCATCGCGGCGCTCATGCCGATGATGTCGGGCGCCACTTCACGGAACGGATCGGCTCGATCGCTCAAGGCGCGCTGGATCGAGTCGACCAGGATCTCGGGAGGGACCGGCTTCACGTAATAGTCGAGGGCCCCGCGTCTCATCGCCTCCACGGCGAGCGCCACGTCGTTTTCCACCGTGACCATGAGGAACGCCGTCCCGGGGAGATGCTCCTGGGCGAGCGCCAACAGCGCCAAGCCATCGATCTCGGGCATCCGGAGATCCGAAACGACCACCCGCGGCTTGCGGGATCGCATCAGCTCGAAGCCCCTCACGCCGCCTTCCGCCGTGAGGACGGCGGGGAAGCGGCCGCGCAGCGCCAGCTCCATGTATCGCAGCGAATCGGCGTCGTCGTCGACGAGAAGGATGGAAGTGGCTTCCATGGGTCCTCAGGCGCCGGCCAGCGGAAGCTTCAGCCGGAACGTGGCCCCGGCGCCGCCTTCGGTGGCCGCGACCAGCGTGCCTCCGTGCGATTCGATGAGGCGCCGGGCGAGGAATAATCCCAGCCCGGATCCCTTCTCCTTGGTGGTGACGCCGGGCTTGAAAAGCGAATCCACGATGTCGGCGCGCACGCCCGGCCCGTTGTCGGAAACATCGATCAGGAGGTCGGGGCCCTGGGGCATGGAAGTAAGCGTGACAGATCCTCGCCCTCCCATTGCTTCAGCGGCATTCTGGGCCAGCAGGACCATCACCTCTCGGAGAACCCCGGCTGGGACCCTCAATCCGGCCTCCTCCCAGCTCCCGGAAAGACTCCAGCGCACTCCGGGGTGCCGCCGCGACACCTCGCGCAACGCTTCTTCGATCGCCAGGCGCATCTCGACTGCCGGCGACGGCGACGAGCGATCGCGCCGCAGGGGCCGCAGGACCTCGAGGGTGGTCGACTCGAGACGGTCCACCGCGTCGCGCAGCCCGCGCCAGGCCTGGAGGCTGGCGTCGCTGCCGTCAGGGTGCATCTCCAGCAGGTGGCAGTAGCCCCGCAGGTTGGCGACAGCTCCTTTGAGCGAGTGAGCCACCTGGGCCCAGTCCTCTCCGAAGCGCCCCAGCGGCCGCAGCGTCTGCAGCTCCTCCTCGAGAGACGAGAGGCGCTTCCCGAGCTCCACGCCGCGCTGGCACAGCTCCTCGTGCTGGCGCCGCCCGCGCAGGACCACGACCGCCGCCAGGACGCCCATGAAGAGGAACAAGGTGGTAGCCATGAAGAGAGTGGGGAGATCGGAGCGCGTCCTCGCGGCGAGCAGCGCCTGCTGCGCCCAGAGGCCTCCGATTCCCGCCGCCGTCACCAGGAAGGTGACCGACAGGCTGCTCGCCAGGATGGAGAGCAGGATTTCGATTGCGGGGCCGAGGGAAAAGGGAGAAGCAACTCCGCCGGCGAGATACGCCATGCAGCACCAACCCGCGACTCCAAAGACCAGCGAGAGAGTCTCGGCGAGCAGCGGCGGGAGATGGCGGCGCGGGAGCAGTCCGATGGCCACGTTCAGCGCGACCGCTGCTCCGGCGACGGCGAGGAAGGAGTTGCCGATTCCCAGCCGCTCGCTGTAAGCGAAGGCGAACAGAACCGACAGACTGAACGCAAGATGGCGCACGAGGAGCGCGCGTTCGAAAGTGGGTCGCAAGGATAGGGACACGGGGAGCTTCAACACCGACCTCCAATAGATAGTCCGAGGCGCGGCGGTACCCTCTCAGTCCCGCTGAGCTTTCCCCCAAGCTGTGGCGAAGGTGACGCAAGTTACATACGCCGACCGGAGTGATTTGTCAACGACGACCTTCGCAAAGTTCTTGCGCCAGCGCAGCGCGGCGCTCTAAGATGGCTGCCATTGCATCCCCAGACGAATCCGAGGCGAGCCAGCCATGGTGCAGGGAGAGTTCCGAGCCTTCGCCCTGAAATTCGGCGCCTATTTCATCCTGGGCCACTTCTTCTTCCTCATCCCGCCCGTCAGCCGCGCGCTCGTCGAGCCGTGGACGGCGGCGAACGCCCGCTGGGCGGCCGCCATGGCCAATCAGATCGAGAGCGGCTATGCCGCCGATGGACAGTCGGTCCAGGCGGGGACCGCGCGCCTATCGGTCGAGCTCGGGTGCAACGGCGTGGATGCGTTCTGCCTTTGCGCCAGCGCCATCCTCGCTTTTCCCGCTTCCTGGTCGCGGCGCGCCATCGGCATCGGCTTGGCGATGTTCGGTGTCTTCGGATTGAACCTGGTGCGGCTTTCGAACCTTTACCTGATTGCGCGCCATTTTCCCGCGCGGCTGGAGCTGTTCCACGTCTACATCTGGCAGACCTTGATCGGAGTCCTGTCCCTGGGCTTGTTCCTCCTGTGGGGGCGATACCTTGCCCGCCCGGCCACCGCGAGCCGCTCTCCCGTCAGCCCCTGAAGCGCGCCGCCTGCCGCTGCTGCGCGAGGCGCTCCGCGCGACGGCGGCGTTTGCGATTTATCTCGCATTCGAGGCGCTGCCCGAATCCGCCGGCATCGAGACAGGCTACTGGCGAGGAATTGCCGCGGTCGTCCGTCCTGTCCTGAAGTGGATCGCCCATTTCGAGGGTCAGCCCGCCTCCGCGACACGGCCGGAAAACCAGCATTCCCACCTGGCGCTCATCGCGGCGCTTCTTCTCGTCTCCTGGTCGATTCCGTGGCGGCGACGCGTCCGGCGCTTCGCTCTCCTGGCCAGCATGGCGCTCGCCCAGGACCTGACCGTGGCGGCGATTTCCTGCGCGATGCATGACGCGAAATCCCTCTATGAGATGCAGGGATGGGTCGTCCTGCTGCCCTGGGAGTACAACGCGCTGCAGATCGTCTGGTACATCCTCTACGCCATTCCCCTGGAGTTCGTGCCTTTCCTATTGGTCCTGATCGTTGCCTTATGGAATGGCGGAATCGATCCGAGCGACTGGCTCCGCGGAGCGCCTCGGGCGGGGGAGGATGCGCCTTCCGTTCATCCTGGGAACTGGAAGCCGAGAATGAGCCCTCGCCGGAAGGCCCTGGCGGGGGGCATTGCAGCGCTCCTGATCGTTGCGGGCGCCACCTTTTGGATCCGGCTGCGCGACGGGAACCCGCTGCACCAGCGCACCCACCGACTCCTGGGCCGCCAGTTTGTCGAACAGGGCGATTACGTGCGGGCCGAGCGGCAGTATCGCACGGCCTTGCGCGAAGGCTCCGCCGAAACCGCCGTCCAGATCGGGCTGGGCGAGGCGCTGCAGGGCCGCGGCCTCCGGGACGAGGCGGTCACGGTGCTGCTTTCCGCCGCCGCCCGCGATCTCAACGAGGCCGAGCGCGCGCGCGTCGCGTTCCTGCTCGAGTCGATGGGGAGCGCCGATCCCTATCGCCCGCAAGGAATCGTCGCGGTGCCTCCCGGCTCCCGTCCCTGAGCCGCGCTCCCTGATTTTTTTTGCGCCGAAGGCCGATCGGAGCCTCGATAGATTCTGGTAGGATCCCGCCGGCCGCACCGTCCGGCGGGGATCGCTCCTCGCGCGCGGCGGCAAACCACCCCTCACGAGACGCGCGATGAGCTCCCGAAGCTTCGTCCATCTGCACAACCATTCGCAGTTCTCCCTGCTCGACGGCGCCCAGCGCATCGAGGAGATGGTCGATCAGGCCGTGGCCTTCAAGATGCCCGCCGTCGCCATCACCGACCACGGGAACCTGTTCGGCGCAATCCGCTTCGTCGAGAAATGCAAGGAGCGCGGCATCAAGCCGATCCTCGGGTGCGAGATCTATGTCGCGCCCGGCAGCCGGCAGGACCGCACGCCGCCGCGCGACGGCGAGAAGGCCTATCACCACATGATCCTTCTCGTCCAGAACCGCAAGGGGTATGAGAACCTCCTGAAGCTGGTGACCCAGGCCTACCTGGACGGCTTCTACTACAAGCCGCGGGTCGACAAGGAGCTCCTGGCGGCCCACGCCGAGGGGTTGATCGCCACCTCCGCCTGCCTCGGCGGCGAGGTCGCCACGCGCCTCATGAAAGGGGACGAGGAGGGGGCCGAGCGCGCCGCGGTCGAGGCGCGCGACATCTTCGGCGAAGGCAACTACTTTCTCGAGGTCCAGGACCAGGGGATCCCCGAGGAGGTCCGCGTCAACCGCGGGCTGGAGGCGATCGCCCGGCGCACCGGATTGCCGCGCGTCGGCACCAACGACTGCCACTTCCTGCAGCGCGAGGACCATTTCTCGCACCAGGTCCTGGTCTGCATCCAGACCGGCAAGACGGTGAACGACCCCGAGCGGCTGAAGTACACGCAGGAGCACTACTTCAAGTCTCCCGACGAGATGGCCAAGGTGTTCGCGCACCTTCCCGAGGCGGTGGAGAACACGCTGCGCATCGCGGAGCGCTGCGATTTCGACCTGGGGCTCTCCGGCAACCACCTGCCGCGCTTCGCCGTGCCGGAAGGCCAGGATGTGGACGGCTACTTCGAGAAGGTGGCGCGCGAGGGATTCGACCGGCGGCGGACGGAATGGGAGAGGCTGCTCTCCTTAGGCCAGCTGCGCCACCCGCTGGAGGACTACGCCGCGCGCCTCGACTCCGAGATCCGGATGGTGAAGGAGATGGGCTTCCCCGGCTACTTCCTCATCGTCTGGGACTTCATCCGCTTCGCGCGCGAGCGCGGCATCCCGGTCGGACCCGGGCGCGGATCGGCGGCGGGCTCGCTGGTCGCCTATTGCCTGCGCATCACCGACATCGACCCGTTGCAGTACGGGCTGCTGTTCGAGCGCTTCCTGAACCCCGAGCGGGTGTCGCTGCCCGACATCGACATCGATTTCTGCATGCGCCGGCGCGGCGAGGTGATCGATTACGTGCGCCACAAGTACGGGCAGGAGAACGTGGCGCAGATCATCACCTTCGGCACCATGGCGGCGCGCGCCGTCATCCGCGACGCCGGCCGCGGGCTCGACATCCCCTACGGCGACGTCGACCGGATCGCCAAGCTCGTCCCGCCGGAGCTCGACGCCACGGTCGACAAGGCCCTCGCCTCGGTGCCGCAGCTGAAGTCGGCCTACGAGGGGGATGAAGCGATCCGCCGTCTTCTGGACGTCGCCCGCCGCCTCGAGGGGCTGGCCCGCCATGCCTCCACGCACGCCGCGGGCGTCGTAATCTCACCGCGGCCGATCGTCGAGTACGCGCCGCTGTGCGTGACCAAGGACCAGGAGGTCATCACCCAGTACGCCAAGGACGAGATCGAGAAGATCGGCCTGCTCAAGATGGACTTCCTGGGGCTCAAGACGCTGACGTTGCTGCAGGACTGCCTGGGGCTGGTGGAGCGCGAGCACGGCGTGCAGGTGAA
>DASTZC010000234.1 GCA_035764505.1 Candidatus Polarisedimenticolia bacterium | reverse complement strand
CCGCTTTCGACCGGATGTTGCCAAAACGTCACCGGTCTGTCACACTGGCACGTGCCGCCCGCCCGTAACATACATGTCCCCGTATTCCCCGGGAGGAGACCCGTGAAGAAGGACCGCCGGAGCCGTCTCCGGAAGGGGAAGCTCATCGTCGTCGAAGGCATCGACGGCTCCGGTAAGAGCACCCAGATCAAGCTTTTGCACAAATGGCTGGAGGCCCGCGGCGAGCAGGTCTTCTTCACCGAGTGGAACTCCTCCGACCTGGTGCGCGAGGCCACCCGGCGCGGCAAGAAGAAGAACCTCTTGACCCCCACCACCTTCAGCCTCCTGCACGCCACCGATTTCGCCCATCGGCTCACCTTCCAGGTCATCCCTTACCTCAAGGCGGGGATGACGGTGCTTGCCGATCGCTACGTCTGCACCGCCTTCGCGCGCGACATCGCGCGCGGCGTCGATCCGGGTTGGGTCCGCGACCTCTATTCCTTCGCCCCCGTCCCCGACGTCACCTTCTACTTCAAGGTGCCGCTGGAGGTTGCGGTGACCCGCATCGTCGGGAGCCGCACCAAGATCAAGTTCTACGAGGCGGGCATGGATCTCGGGCTGTCGACCGATCCGGTCGCCAGCTTCAGGCTGTTTCAGGGCCGGGTCATCAAGGAATACGACCGCATGGCTCCGGAGTACCGCTTCCAGGTGATGGACGGGACGCGCAGCATCGACAGCCAGCAGCAGAAGGTCCGCTCGATCGTGAGCCGTCTGTACGAGGCATCCGCCGTGGGGGAGCCGGCATGAACCCCGTCGAGCCCGGGAAGCGCTTCTTCGGCCACGGGCTGCCGTACACCGACGTGAAGAGCCTGAGCGGGACGCTCATCACGGTGGAGGGGACCGACGGCGTGGGTCGCTCCACGCAGGTCGCCTACCTCAAGGAGTGGCTGGAGGTCCAGGGCTACGGGGTGATGGAGACGGGCTGGACCCGATCGGAGCTGATGAAGGAGACGATCGGCACGGCCAAGGCGGGCCACAACCTCAACCCCCTCACCTTCAGCCTGCTGTACGCCACCGATTTCGCCGATCGTCTGGAAAAGCTGATCATCCCGGCCCTGCGCTCCGGCTTCGTGGTGCTGGCCGACCGCTACATGTACACCGCCTTCGCGCGCAGCGTCGTGCGGGGCGCCGATCCCGCGTGGGTGCGGAGCATGTTCGGCTTCGCGCTGGTCCCGGACCTGGTCCTCTACCTCAAGATCGGAGTGGATCGCCTGGTCCGGCGGGTCCTGCAGGCCGGAGGGATGGACTACTGGGAGGCTGGAATGGATCTCAACCTGGGCCCCGATCCCTACGAGTCGTTCCGCAAGTACCAGGGGCGTCTCATCCGCGAGTACAACCGGATGGAGCGGGAGTTCGGGTTCGTGGCGCTGGACGCTACGCGCCCGGAGGTGGTCATCCAGGAGAGGATCCGCACGCGCGTGGGCGTTCTGCTGGAGGACCGCAAGATCCGGACGCTGAGCGAAGGGCTGGAGACGCTGCGGCCTTTGCTGTTCGAATCGGAAGGGGAGAAGCCGCGCGCCGCGGGAGAGACGGCGGGACGCGGCATTCCGGGATCCTCCTCGGGGGCCTGAAGCGCCGGGAAAAACGACCTTGACCCTTTATCTGCTCCGCCATGCCATCGCCGCTCCCCGGGATGCCAAGCGCTATCCCGATGACGGCAAGCGGCCGCTGACCGCCAAGGGAGCTGAGCGCATGCGCGCCGCCGCGCGCGGCATCCGCGCCCTCGGCCTCCGCCCGCGCCGGATCCATTCCAGCCCGCTGCTGCGCTGCATGCAGACCGCCGAGATCCTGGCGGCGGAGCTGCGCCCGAATCCGTCGGTGATCCCGACGCCGCAGCTGGGACCCGAGGGCAGTGCGCGCGCCGTGCTGAAGAGCCTGCATGCCGAGCGTCCGCAGCGCGACGTCCTGCTCGTCGGCCACGAGCCCGACCTTTCGGAGCTCGCTTCGCTGCTGCTGGACGGGTCGGGCCGGACCGCGTTCGTCAAGATGAAGAAGGCCGCCTTCTGCCGCATCGACATCGAAGGGGTTCCGGATGCGGGTCGCGGCCGGCTCGCTTACCTCTTGCCGCCTCGCATTCTCAGACAGCTCGCCCGCTCCATCCCGAAGCGCCGGACCCGCTAGGCCTCTCTCCTCTCGCCATTTCCTCCCTTTCCGCGCGATCGTCACGCTGAGTTCTCCCGTCCGTCACAATTCCTCCGTACCCACTCGTCGTTGAAAAGGCCTTAAACGTATCCAGAGGGGGAGGAACCGCTCGCATGAGACAGGCACGGAAAACCCTGGTTGCATGCCTTACGGCGGCCTTGGGGAGCTGGGGATTGGCAAGCTCCCTGCAGGCTGCCACGGTTTTCGTCAACGCCGACATCACCGTCAGCGAGACCTGGACGGCGGACAATGAGTACATCCTGCAGCTGCCGGTCTATGTGAAGAGCGGCGCGACCCTGACCATCGAGCCCGGGACCGTGGTGCGCGGCGAAGGGGAGTCGGCTCCCGGCGCCAACGATCCGGGCACGCTCATCATCACGCGCGGCAGCAAGCTGCAGGCGATCGGGACCTCCCAGCATCCGATTGTCTTCACCAACGAGGACGACGACAACGTCGGCGGGAACCCCGGGACGCCTCCCTACGACACCAGGAGCGGCGCCGCCGGAGTCACGGGCACCTGGGGCGGCGTGATCCTGCTGGGCCGCGGCTACGTCTCGAACAACACGGTGGCCGGTCCCAATCCGGCGCGCGAGATCCAGATCGAAGGGCTGACGGCGGCCGGCAACCTCGGCTTCTACGGCAACTGCGCCGCGGCGGTGCCGGCGATTCCGCTGGCGAGCTGCGACGATGACGACAGCGGCAACCTCTCCTATCTCAACATCCGTTACGGCGGCTTCAATCTTGCGGCCAACAACGAGATCAACGGCCTGACGCTCGGCGGCGTCGGCCGCTCGACGAACATCGACCATATCGAGGTGTTCCAGAACAAGGACGACGGCATCGAGCTGTTCGGCGGCGCCGTGAACCTCAAATACGTGATCATGGCCAACGGCGGCGACGACGGGCTGGACTACGACGAGGGGTGGCGCGGCAAGGCGCAGTTCGTCTTCGTGATGCAGGGCTCTCCCGGCAGCGACCGCTCCGACAAGGGGGGCGAGCACGACGGCGGCAACGCCGGCGACGCCAGCCTGCCACGCTCCATCCCGACGATCTACAACGCCACCTACATCGGCCTGGGCGGGGCCAAGAACTTCACCAACCACTTCGTGAACACGGCGCTGCACTTCCGGGACAACGGCGGCGGCCGTTACTACAACAGCTTCTTCGGCGATTTCGGCGGCGCCACCATGCTGATCGAGGGAGGAAACTTCCCGACGATCGGGACGCCCGCCAACACCAGCGCCGGGCGCACCGTGGCCGCCTACTCGGCGCCCTCCGGGAACTGCAGCGTGACCACCGCCACGACCTGCGTCAACAACGCCGGCTGCCCCGCAGGGGAAGCCTGCGTCCTCCACTATCTCCCCCCGGCTTCTTCGTTCGAGCTGGAGCTGGAGGACAACAGCTTCTGGTGCTTCGGCAACGGCAGCACGGTCCCCGACGTGGGCACCTGCAGCGTCACCCTGGCCACGACCTGCACGCAGGACAGCAACTGCCCGGCGGGCGAGACCTGCGTGAACCCGCCCACCACCTACGGCGCCGCTTCCACCGATGCCGGCAAGTCGCACTACGCCTATCCGGCCTTCACCAACGCCGCGCTGGACAACAACTACAACTCGTGTGCCGCGGTGCTGCCGATCAAGACGCTGACGCGCACCTCCGAGCCGCCCACCGAGCCCGACCGGGTCGACGTGATCGATCCGCGGCCGGCGACGGGCAGCGTGCTGGCCACGACCAACCGAGCCGCTCCCAACGACGGCTTCTTCACCGCCGCCCCTTATCGCGGGGCTTTCAGCGGCACGGCGAACTGGGCCGACGGGTGGACGACGATGTCGCGGCTCGGCTTCTTCCCGCCGCGGCCGGTCGTGACCATCTCCTCCAACATCACCACCAGCCAGCTGTGGACCGCGGACAACGACTACCTGGTGACGCAGCCGGTCTACGTCACGAGCGGCGCCACGCTGACCATCGAAGCGGGAACGGTGGTGCGCGGCGAAGGGGAATCGGCTCCCGGCGCCAACGATCCCGGGACGGTGATCATCACGCGAGGCTCCAAGATCCAGGCGGTCGGAACGGTCGACGCCCCCATCGTCTTCACCAACGAGGATGACAACAACGTCCGTGGATCGGGGGGGACCACCCCATACGACAGCCTCACCAACGCCTCCGGGATCACGGGCACCTGGGGCGGCCTGATCCTGCTGGGCCGCGGCTACGTCTCGAACAACACGGCGGCCGGTCCCAATCCGGCGCGCGAGATCCAGATCGAAGGGTTGACGGCGGCCGGCAGCCTCGGCTTCTACGGCAACTGCGCCGCCGCGGTGCCGGCGATTCCGCTGGCGAGCTGCGACGATGACGACAGCGGCAACCTGTCGTATCTCTCGATCCGCTACGGCGGCTTCAACCTGGCGGCCAACAACGAGATCAACGGATTGACGCTGGGCGGCGTGGGGCGCGGCACCGACATCGATCACATCGAGGTGTTCCAGAACAAGGACGACGGCATCGAGTTGTTCGGCGGCGCCGTGAACCTGAAGAACGTGGCCATGATCAACGGCGGCGACGACGGGCTGGACTACGACGAGGGGTGGCGCGGCAAGGCGCAGTTCGTCTTCGTGATGCAGGGCAGCCCCGGCACCGATCGCTCCGACAAGGGAGGCGAGCACGACGGCGGCAACGCGGGCGACGCCAGCCTGCCGCGCTCCATCCCGACGATCTACAACGCCACCTACATCGGCCTGGGCGGGGCCAAGAACTTCACCAACCACTTCATGAACACGGCGCTGCACTTCCGGGACAACGGCGGCGGCCGTTACTACAACAGCTTCTTCGGCGATTTCGGCGGCGCCACCATGCTGATCGAGGGCGGTAACTTCCCGACGGTCGGGACCCCGGCCAACACCAGCGCCGGGCGCACCGTGGCCGCCTACTCGATCTCCGGAAACTGCAGCGTGACCACCGCCACCACCTGCGTCAACAACGCCGGCTGTCCGGCCGGCGAGTCTTGCGTGCCCCACTACCAGGGTCCGGCCTCCTCCTTCGAGCTGGAGCTGGAGGACAACGATTTCTGGTGCTTCGGCAACGGCAGCACCATTCCCGACGTCGGCACCTGCAGCGTCACCGTGGCCACGACCTGCACCCAGGACAGCAACTGTCCGGCGGGCGAGACTTGCGTGAACCCGCCCACCACCTACGGCGCCGCTTCCACCGATGCCGGCAAGTCGCACTACGCCTATCCGGCCTTCACGAATGCCGCGCTGGAGAACCTGTACAGCGCCTGCGCCACGCCGCTGCCGGTACGGACGCTGAACCGCGGATCCGCCGCCGGCATCGATCCGGATCCGATCGTCCAGATCGATCCGCGTCCGGCTCCCGGAGGCGTGCTGGTCCAGCCCGCCGGCGAGCCGAACCGGACGGCTCCGAACGACGGATTCTTCGCCAATGCCCCCTACAACGGCGCCTTCGAGGCTGGCTCCGGCTGGCTCGATGGGTGGTCCACCCTGGAGCGCACCGGCGTGATCGCCAAGTGCAGCGCCAGCTCCCCCCTGTCGGTCCCGGACCAGGTAAACCAGGATGCGAACTTTGGCACGGGCTCGAGGCTGGATTGGAGCGGTCCGGGGAGCGTGCCGCCCTTCACCTACGACCTTCTCAAGAAGGTCGGCTCGACCACAACGCCCGGTGCCGCCAATGTCGACTTCTCCACCGGCAGCTGCCTGGTGACGAATCAGTTCGGGAAGAAGAGCGGCGATGATGTCTCGGTCCCCGCGATCGGCCAGATCTTCTTCTACGCCGTGCGCGCGGGCAACAGCTGCGGCGAAGGGACGCTGGGCTTCTACCGCAATCCGGGCCAGGCGAACGACGGGACCGATCGTCCCGCGGTTTCCTGCCCCTAGAGTCGAGCACCAAAAGGATCCGCTTTCCCTGGGCTCGCCCGAGCCCGTCCGGCGGGAAAGCGGTCGGGGAAGGGAGGCTGAGGGGTCGCGTTGACTGCGGCGCCTCAGCCTCCCGCTTCATAACGGCAGACAGGAGCGGGAAGAGCTGAACCATGACGCAGCGAAAATGCCTTGCAGGATGGGAAGCCCTGGCGTGCGCGCTGGGAATCGCGCTGGCGGTCGGGGCTGCGAAACCGGCGGCGGCCTCCGCGTCGGGCCTGGGAAGTCTCGATTACGCCTTCCGCTTCGCCTCGGCCATCAGCAGCGACGACAAGGACCGGGCGAAAGCGCAGGAGGCGGTGCTGCAAGACTACATCACGTGCGGTGCGGCGCACGAGGCGATCGCTCGCGTCGACCAGATGGCCGGATGGAGGCAGGGGACGATGCTGGCCGATCTGGCTGCCTCCGAAGCGCGCGCCGGCCGCAAGTCGGCCGCTTCCGAGCTGATAAGAAGAGCCGAGCAGGTTGAATCCGCCGTCTCCGGCTGGGAAGGACCGCGCGTCCAGGCGCACATCGCCGCCGCCCTCGCGGCCATGGGGGAGATGAAGCCTGCCCAGGAGATCGCCGGCAACCTGAGGAGCGAGGATCCGCGTCAATACAAGGGGCAGGCCGCCTATACCATCGCTTCGGGCCACCTGATGCGGCGCGAGTTCGAGGCCGCCATGGCCGAGCTGAAGGCCCTGGACTCCGATCCCGACATCGACACGGCGGTATGGCGGACGCGCGGCTACCTGCTCGCCGGACAGAGCGACGGAATTGCGGCGGCGCAGCGGCTGGCTGCCCTGGAGGCGACGCTGGAGTCCGCCAAGGTCCTCGATGGATGGATCCGTGTCGAGATCGCCGAGGACGCCGCCGCCGAGCTCGCAGAGTTGGGCCGGCCGGAAAAGGCGCGCGGCGCGCTCGAGGAGGCGGAGAAGGCCGCTCTGGCGCTTCCGGAGGCGCTCCACGCCAAGGCGACGCCGCTCGCCGAGCTGGCACGGGCGTGGGGCAGGCTCGGAGAGACGGGAAGATCGCGACAGCTCCTGAAGAAGGTCGAGCCGGCGGCCGGTGCGGCCCTGGACATCGATCGTCCTTCGCTCTACGCGCGCCTGGCCTCGGTGCGCCGCGCGATTGGCGACCAGGCCAGGGCGGAGCAGCTGTACGGGCAGTCACTGTCCGCGGCGGAATCGCTGAAGAACGCCCGGCCGCGCGCCCTGGCGGTGGTCGACATCTGTCGCTTTCTCGGGCGGGACGGCGTGGATCCTTCGGGAGCGGTGAAGGCCCGTCTCGACGCCCTGTTGAGCGGTTTGAAAGACCCCTGGTGAAGCCTCCGCGGCCGCAGTGACGGGCGACCGCGTCCTAGCGAGGCGAAGACCACGGCACAGTTTCGAGGGTTTCCTTTCCGCACGCGGAAGGGGCTGCGGCAGCCTGCGCTTCCCCGGAGAAGACCGGATTGCCCTTCATCTCGACACGCTGGATCGCGGCCGCCTCACTCCGATCCATCCATCCTGAACGTTCCTCGACGCCGCGAAGCGGGCCGCTTCGGTGCCTGGCGGCGCTGCTGGTGCTCGCCCTGACGTGGCTGCCCTGCGTCCCGGCCCTGGCGCAGGAAGCGGCCGGCGGCGCCATTCGCGGAACCGTCCTCGACCGCGAGGTGGAGGCCCCGCTGGCGGGCGTCCGGGTCGTGATCCTCGGGAGCGTCCTGGAGACCCGCACCGGGGAGGACGGCACCTTCCTCTTCTCGCGCCTTCCCGCCGGCAGCTATTCGCTCGCCTTTACGAAGGAAGGGTACGAGCGCCAGGTGCTCAGCGGCATCGTCGTGGTGGCCGGCAAGATGGCCGACGTGCGCGCCTCGCTCGGAATCGAGGTGGTGGAGATGGAGGAGCTGGTGGTGACCGGGGGCGATCTGGCGCTGGGAGAGGAAGGCGGGCTGCTCGATATCCGCGCCGAGGCGGTGGCCTTCCAGGATGCGATCTCGGCCGACCTCATCAGCAAGGCAGGAGCTTCGGATGTCGCGGGAGCGCTGAAGCTGGTGGTCGGGGCGAGCATCACCGAAGGGAAGTACGCGACGGTGCGAGGGCTGAGCGACCGCTACACCGGCACCACCTTGAACGGCGTGCGTGTTCCCAGCGCCGATCCGCGCCGCCGGGCGGTCCAGGTGGACCTGTTTCCGACGGGCACCCTCGAGAACCTGAGCGTGACCAAGACCTTCACTCCCGACCTGCAGGGGGAGTTCACCGGCGGCGGCGTCGACATCC
>DASTZC010000233.1 GCA_035764505.1 Candidatus Polarisedimenticolia bacterium | reverse complement strand
GCACTCGATGGCGTGGCCGTGAAATTTCAGTTCATCCTGCGTCAATTGCAGGCCGCCGCCGGCGGCAACACGGACCTGCTCCAGGATGAGATCGATATCGGTGATCATCTCGGTCACCGGATGCTCCACCTGCAGCCGGGTGTTCACCTCGAGGAAGTGAAACTCACGGGAGACGGGATCGAGCAGGAACTCCACCGTCCCGGCATTGGTGTAGCCGGAGGCCTGGGCCACCGCCACCGCCGCCCGGCAGATGCGGCCGCGCAGCTCTTCGTCCAGCGCGGGAGAGGGGCTTTCCTCGATGATCTTCTGGTGCCGCCGCTGCAGCGAGCAATCGCGCTCGAAGAGCGAGATGACCCTGCCTTCCAAGTCCCCGAGCACCTGGACTTCGACGTGCCGGGCGGAGGGGAGATATTTTTCCAGGAAGACGCGGGGATCGGCGAACGCCCCGCTGGCCTCGCGGCGCGCCCCCTCCAGCGCCTCGGGCAGCTCCTTCTTCGAGGCGGCGACGCGCATCCCGCGCCCTCCCCCGCCTCCGACTGCCTTCACCAGGACGGGAAACCCGATCTTCGCGGCCTCTTTCTGGTAATCGGCCGGCGATCCGCCCCCGTCATAGCCTTGCATTACCGGCACACCGGCGCTGCGCGCCGCTTCCCTCGCACGCACCTTGTCACCCATCAGGCGGATTGTCTCGGCCTTGGGACCGACGAAAGCAATGCCTTCGGCCCGGACGGCGCGCGCCAGCTCGGCATTCTCGGACAGAAATCCATATCCCGGATGCAGCGCGTCGCAACGGGCCCGGCGCGCCGCGTCCAGAATCGCCGCCAGGTTCAGATAGGTTTCGGAAGGCGTGGCACCCTCGAGAAGGATCGCTTCATCGGCAGTGCGGACGTGCAGCGAGCGCGCGTCATCCTTGGCGTGCACTACAACAGCCGTGATGCCCGCTTCGCGGCAGGCGCGCGCGATGCGCACGGCAATCTCGCCCCGATTGGCGATGAGGAGGCGACGGAACAAGGGAGGCCCCCGCGCGCTACATGCGGAAGACGCCGTAGCGCGTGGGCTGCTTCGGCGCGTTCAGCGCGGCGGATAGGGCCAGCCCCAGTACGCGGCGGGTCTGTGCCGGATCGAGAATGCCATCGTCCCACAGGCGGGCGGTGGAGTAGTAGGGGCTTCCTTCGGTCTCATACTTCTCGAGGATGGGCCTCATGAACTCGGCGCGATCGCCGTCGGCCATCGGCTTCTTCCCCTGGCGGACCTGCTGCTCGTCCTTCACCGTCGCCAGGACGTTCGCCGCCTGCTCACCGCCCATCACGCTGATGCGGGCGTTGGGCCACATCCACAGGAAGCGCGGCGAGTAAGCCCGTCCGCACATGCCGTAGTTCCCCGCTCCGAAGCTCCCACCGATGATGACCGTCAGCTTCGGCACCGAGGCATTCGCGACGGCGTGCACCATCTTCGCTCCGTCCTTGGCGATACCGCCCGCCTCGTACTCGCGGCCCACCATGAAGCCGGTGATGTTCTGCAGGAAGAGCAGCGGGATCTCGCGCGAGGTGCACAGCTCCACGAAGTGGGTCCCTTTGAGGGCCGACTCGCTGAACAGGACGCCGTTGTTCGCCAGGATTCCGACCGGATACCCCTCGACGCGCGCGAAGCCGCAGATCAGCGTCGTGCCGTAGCGCGCCTTGAACTCCCGGAAGCGGCTGCCATCGACGAGACGCGCGATGACTTCGTGCACGTCGTAGACTTCACGGAAGGTGCTCGGCAGCAACCCGTAGATCTCGGCCGGGTCGTAGCGCGGCTCCTCCGGCTCGGCGACATCGATCCCGACCGACTTGCGCCGGTTCAAGGTCGCCACGATCCCGCGCACCAGCGCCAGAGCATGGGTGTCGTCATCGGCCATGTGGTCCGCCACGCCCGAGCGGCGCGTGTGAACGTCGGCGCCTCCCAGATCCTCGGCGCTGACTTCCTCGCCCGTGGCCGCCTTCACCAGCGGCGGGCCACCGAGGAAAATCGTCCCTATCCCCTTCACGATGACGGTCTCGTCGCTCATCGCCGGGACATAGGCGCCGCCGGCGGTGCAGCTTCCCATCACCGCCGAGATCTGTGGGATTCCCGCGGCGCTCAGGCGCGCCTGGTTATAGAAGATCCGTCCGAAGTGCTCGCGATCGGGAAAGACCTCCGCCTGCAGCGGCAGGAAGGCGCCGCCCGAATCGACGAGGTAAATGCAAGGCAGGTTGTTCTCCGCCGCGATCTCCTGGGCGCGCAGGTGCTTCTTCACCGTGATCGGATAGTAGGTCCCGCCTTTGACCGTGGCATCGTTGGCGACGATCAGGCATTCCTGCCCACTGACACGGCCGATTCCCGTGACCAACCCGGCGCAGGGCGCTTCCTGATCGTACATCTCCCAGGCGGCCAAGGGACTCAGCTCCAGGAAGGGAGAGCCGGGATCCAGCAGCTGATCGATCCGATCCCGCACGAAGATCTTTCCCTGCTGGACATGGCGCTCGCGGTACTGCGCGCCGCCGCCCTCGCGCGCCCGGGCGAGCCGCTCCCTCAGCTCGGCGGCCAGCCGCCGGTGGTGCGCGTCATTTTCCTGGAAGCGGGAATCCTTCGGATTCAGGGAGGAGCTCAGGATCTCCATGGGCGGGGAGTGTAGCATCCGACCCTCCCCCCCGCAACGGCGATCGATTCGTGTTGGAGCGCGCTCAGGAGGTCAGGAATTGCCGGGGGTGGGGAGGCGGAACCAGGTCTTTCCGTGGAACAGGCTGTTCTCGTGGCTGACGATGAAGGGAGCCACCGCGAGATTCTCGGTGATGAGCAGCCGCGTGGCGTGCGCCGCAGCCGGCAGGTCGAAGACGAGATCGGTGGTGTACGACTCGCCGGGGCGCAGCGGGCGCGCCAGCGGCTCGCGCGGATCGCTCCCTGGCACGGCGGCCTTCTCGGCTTCCACCGAGGGCCTGTGCCGGACTCCGGCGGAGTCTTCCAGCTCGATTGCCCGGGGATTGGGATACAGCTCGCCGTTGCCGCGGTGCGGCGAGATGGTGTTGGGGTCGAACCAGGTTTTCACGCTGACGATCAGAAACCTTCCCTTCGCATGGACCGCCGGAGGTCCGGGAAGCGATGAGACTTCGCGGACCGATTCGACCGAATAGGCAAGATGGCAATCGATTTCGCAGAAGTACTTCAGCTGTCCCGGCTCCAGCGAGCGGTCGCTGCTGGTGAAGGAATGGGCCAGGAGCGTCCCCCCGTATATCAGCAGGACGACGGCAAGGGCCTCCCCAATCCGGCGCGCCGCCACGAAGCGCTTGCGATAGGCGAGCCAGGCCCCCGAGGTCACGCCGATCCCGACGACGAGAACGGTCCCAAGGAACAGGAGCACGACCGCAGGGGCATTGTTGGGTGTGAAGATCATTTCCGACTCCAAATCGGCGATGCCGGCGCCGCATTCGTCCGCTAGGACGAGCGGGTCGCCTGGATCAGCGCCTCCATGTGGCCGAGATAGGACTCCAGCGCCTTCCGCCCCGCATCGGTGAGCTTGAACTCGGTCCTGGGAATCCTGCCGGCGAATGACTTGCGCACCGTGATGTAGCGCACCTCCTCCAGCTTGCGGGCATGCACGCTCAGGTTGCCGTCGCTGGTGTCGAGCATCTCCTTCAGCTCGTTGAAAGCCAGGGTGGGATGCGTCGCCAGGGCGCTGAGGATTCCAAGGCGAATCCGATCGGGGATGATGCGATCCAGCTGGAGGGCGCGGGCGCGCGGCGCGGAGGGGGCCGGCACACTCTTGCGCTCGGTCTCGGGAGCTCTGCGGGAAACGGGAGATCTACCCACCGTGCCTCCAGGCAATGAAGGCGCCGAAGCCGAGGTGCAGCCCCCCGAAGCCGGCCGCCATGAAGAGGTTGCCCCAGCCCGGCGGCAAAGCGAGCGCCGCGGTCCCGAGGGCCATGAAGCAGGCCCCCATGATCGGCACCGGCTTCACCGAAAAGGCCCCGGCCGTCACGATTCCCGCTCCGTAGAGAAGAAGCCAGACGGCGGGCAGCAGGTCGGAGCGTCCGGAATTGAAGAGTCGCGGCGTCAGAATCGCGCCTGCCGCCAGCGGCGGTATCAGGGCCAGGAAGAAACGGCGTGCCGGCCG
>DASTZC010000232.1 GCA_035764505.1 Candidatus Polarisedimenticolia bacterium | reverse complement strand
TAAGGATCACTCTTCGCACCTTTCGATCTCAGCCCCGGGACTTGATTGAGCTCGTCGGCTTCAACCCTCTGACCACGAGGCTCTGGCGGCGGGTCGCGATTCTCGACTCAGCCGCCAGAGCCATTCCGGAAAACCTTCCCTCGAGTCCTCGCGACCGGCTGGTGACCCGCCATCAGACCGTCCTCGCCACGCATCGAAGGCCGCCTGGCCTTTCGGCCCTGGAGCTCGACCTGTCCAATCCGGGTGATGAGCCGTCGAACCCTCGCCAAGTTCTCCTGGTCTACAATTCTGCGCTGGAGGCTGCGAGCTTGAGCGTGGAGAGCGACTATGGGAAAACATGGGTTGCGTTGGCTGAGAGTCGCGATGGCCTGCGCGCTGGTCCTTGACTCCTGCCTCGCCTTGGAGGCGGCGACCGACCGGGTACCGGTGTGGGGCGGGCGCTATCAGGCGGGCGCATCCTCTGGTCTTCAGCGAAAGGCCCAAACGCTGTGCGCGTCGACTTCCCCGCCGGGGGCCGCGTGCGGTCCCCAAATCCTCCAGAACGAGGGACGCAGGGCCCGTCGCAGCCTGAACGACTTCGAGATCGATCGTTTCGAAGTAAGCCAGGAGCGGTACCGCGAGTGTGTTGCCGTGGGCGCCTGCATGCCTGCCGACTGGCCCGCCTGCCGTTACGGCGACGGCACCGTTCCTTCAGAGGCAGATCGGGAGATTCTGGAGCAGCATGACCGCCCTGCGGTATGCGTCACTTTCGAGCAAGCGCGATCCTATTGTCTCTGGCGCCTCGGAGATCTCCCCGACGAGGCGCAATGGGAGAAAGCGGCCGGGGGCCAACGGCTCTTTCCGTGGGGAGACAAATGGAATCCGGCGCTGCTCAACTGGGGGGACGACGGAAAGGCAGACGGCTTCCAGCTCAGCGCGCCGGTGGCGAGTTTCCCGGGAGGCGCCAGCCCGTTCGGAGTGCAGAACATGGTGGGCAACGTGTGGGAATGGGCGATCCGTCTGCCCGAGCTCGATGATGCCGCTGCGTACGGGAAGCAGGTCATCCGAGGAGGCGGCTTCGCCGCGCCGCCATACGCTCAAAGAATCCACAAGCGGGCCCCCTACGATCCCGCGCGCGGCTACCCCAATGTCGGCTTTCGCTGCGTTTACCCTTGAGCTTCTCCGTCGCGGCACAAAAAAAGGGCCGCGCCGAAGCGCGGCCCCATGCGACCTGCCTGATCACTCTACCAGAGTAGTCTTTTCTTTCCTCATGAAAACCGAGACGAGAAGCGCTGTCGCGAGCGCCCCAATGAGGATCCTGCCCGCGTTGCTCTTCAGAAAGGCAGAAGTATCCGCAAAGACTTCTTCCAGGCTCTTGCTCTTGAACCGATTGAATTGGTCGCGGGAAGCGTCGGCCATCTGGTTGATTCTGCGATCGGCCGCCTCTCCCATTGAGGAAAATACCTGGGCCATGGTTGGTCCTCCCTCAGTTGAGACCGGGTACCCCATGATAGCAAGTGCTCCAGCCCGCAGCCACGGATTCGACCCTTCGTATTCCCTATGATTCACCCGAGTGCGAAAGCGTCTTGAAGGGGTATTCTCCCTACCGTATTCCCCTGAGAGCTCACCATTCGCGGTGCCAAGTAACCCCCTCCGCGCCGCTCGCGGGATCGTAAAAGGGTGTGAGCCCGGAAGAGGCTCGCTTCTCCACCGGCTGGTCTCGCGAAAGCACCATCCGCCCGAAGCTGTTGCCGACGAGGGCGCCGACGAAGACGTCGGTGGGGAAGTGGCGGCCCAGCGCGACCCGCGACGCGGCGACCAGACCGGCGGTCCCGTAGGCGACCCAGGGCACCCAACGGTGCTGCTCTCGATACATTCCCGCGAACACCGTGGCGGCCGCGAAAGCCCCGGAAGCATGGCCGGAGGGAAAGGAGTCGTTCTTCTGGCCTGGCGGCGGATTGTACTGGAAGAACTGGCCGGTGCCGCCGGCGTTCGGGCGGGTGCGGGCCGTCAAATGCTTCAGGACCGAAACCCAAAGCCCGGTGTCGAGAACCGCCTCCGCCGACAGGCTGGCCGATTCCGCGAATCGGTCGTGCCCGCTCCAACGCCCGGCCAGGTAGGCGGTGCCGATCAGGAAAAGGCCGGCGGGCGCGTCGCCGAGATTGGTGAAGACGTGCGCCGTACTCAGGGTGGCTCCTCCGGTGTCGGAGCTGAAATCCCTCTCGAATCCCAGGTCCGGCTGGCTCGCGTCGGCATCGCGGCCGGCCGCCAGGGCGATGCCCGTCCCGAGGAGGACCGGATAGATGAATCCCGGACGATGCACTTCGGCCGGCAGCCAATCGGTGAACAGGTACTTCTGATCCGAGAAGAAGCGACGGAAGAGGTTGGTTCGCCAGTAGGGCTTATCGGAGGCTTCGTCCTCGGACGCGACCGCCTGCTGCTCCTCGGAGGTGCCGTCCAGTGATGAGGACCCGTCGCTCAGAGCTGCATCGGAAGATGCGGAGCCATCGTCCGCCGGAGTGTCCCCGAGCACCGGCTCATCGTACGGGGCCGACTCGGCGATGGGACCGCAGAGCCGCGGCCCCCCCTGGGTGGCGGCGGTGCAGGGGGCCGCCGTCATGGCCAGAATCAGGAGAGGGACTCCGCCACGGAGAAGATGGAAGTTCCGGAAGGCCTTGCCGTCGTGCGGCAGCCTGCCCTGGTCGACCGACAATTGACGAACCACCTCGCACCCGGTCAGGCCGATTCCGAGACGGGCCGGCAGCCGGGTTCTGCTGGATAAGCTCCGGGGATTAGAGGGGCCCGGACCGGGAAATCCTTCGCGGACTGCTTTTTTTCTCGAGGGGGAGAATTCGGGGTGAAAGTCGGGCGAGTCTTTTCAGCGGAGGATCGACCAGAGGAAGACCACGACCTCGATGAGAATCAGGACGACGATGGTGAGCTCGAGCTGGACGTTGCGGCGATCGCTCAGCAGATTCATGAAGATGGAGCTCATGTCGGTGAAGTAGGCCACCTTCTGGTTGATGGCCGAGAGGCGCTCCTCCAGGTCGAAGAAGTCGTACAGCTGGCTGTCGAGCCGCTCCAGCATCTCGCTTTCCCAGGTTTCCGGCGGGCGGTCGAAGAGCGTCAGGTTGGCGAGCACGGTCGAGCGCACCTGCAAGGCGAAGCCGACCGCCTTGAGAACCTGTCGCACCGAGAGCCGGAGGCGACCGGTGCTGTGGATGTCGACAACGACCGGCTCGAATCCCTTCAGCGCGCCCGCCACCTCCCGCTCGATGTGATCCAGGGCCACCGACTGGGCGACCGCCTGCGAGATGATGCTGACTCGATCGAGGGAAAGCTCTTTGAGCCGCACCTCGTTGAAGGTGACGGCGTTTTCTGTGGTGCCCACCAGCACGTCCAGCGAGTCCTCCATCTTCTCGGCATGGGAACCGCCCATCAGCTGACGGGTGTCCGAGAGGATCGTGCGCTGCAGCGGCTCCGGACAGTTCCAGAAGACGAGGGCCCCGAACTTGGTGATGACCAGGAAGCTGCCGCGCACCGGCTCGACGATCAGCGGATCGGCGGCCAGGACCGGGTACTCGGAGTTGTGGGCGCGAAAGCTCTTGAGATCGATCTGCCCTTCGAGGTAGACGGCCCGCACGCTCAGGCGCTCGGCCTGGCTGGGAGTAGTCGTCGGCACCGGCAGGGTGGGCATCGGAGGATTTCCACGAGGAAGACCGGGGTATTCTGGCCCACCGAAATGCGGGAATCAACTTCGAAGGCTCGGCGCGCGTGGGAGTGCAGCGCCGCTATTGCGTCACGCGCTTCTTCAGGTCGGCGAGCATCGCTTCCACGCGGGTGCGCAGCTCCTCATCCTGCACCTGCGGCAGCAGCTTTTCCAGGATCGTCACGGCGCTGGGATAATCCTTCGCATTGGCCAGGTCCACCGCCTTGTTGAAGGCATCGATCTGCCCGGGCAAATAGATCGTGGCCTGTGCCCGCGCTATCTCCGCCTCGAGGCGCTTGCGGCTTTCCGGGTCGGAGGTGGTCTTCAGCGCTTCCTCGAGGATCTGTACGTAGGAGCGCTTGCGCTCCTGGAACAGGGCTTCATCCGGCACGGGGACGGGAGTGCCGGGTCCCTCGGGAGCCACGGCTTCTGCCTTTCCGGCCGCACGCACCTGGGCATCGTATTCAAGCCGCAGTCTCGCCCACCGGATCGACTCCTCGTCCCGCTGGGGGACGATCGCCTTGTCGAAAAGCTCCTGGGCGGCGGCGCGGTTGCCCATCTTCAGGTTGAGGAAGAAGAGGTTCATGGTGACGTCCAGGCGCGACGGCATCAAGGTCCTGGCCTTCTCCAGCGCCTCGATCCCTTCCTCGAGGCTTCCCCCCGGCGCATCGGAGAGGTTCCCCAGCTCGATATAGGCCTCCGCGAAGGAAGGCCGGATCTTGAGGGTGCGCTTGAGCAGGACCCGCGCGCGCTCCACCGTTTCGGGAGGAGCGGATCCTATGCTCTCCTCGCCGACGGCTCGCTCACCTTCCTTGCGATGCAGGAGGGCCCGGGCCTCCCGGTAGTACAGCAGCGGATCGTCGGGCAGGCTGGCCGCCGCCCGCTCGAAGAGGGAAACCGCCTTGTCGAATTCCCCCTTCGCGGCCAGGAGCGTTCCCATGTTCATCAGTGGAATCCCGCCCTCCGGGTCCAGACGCAGCGCTTCGCGCAGATGGGCCTCGGCATCCGGGAGCCTCTCCTCCTGGAGGTTCAAGAGCAGCTCGCCCAGTCGGGCCAGCGATTCGCTGCGGCCCATGGGTCTCACCTTGGCGCTGTCATCGACGCGGAACTTGTCGCTGAAGGTGATCTCGGAGTAATTGAAGCGGTTGCGTGCCACATAGGCCTGGCACTCCTTCTGCAGCCCGGAGAGCGAGACATGGAGAGAGGCCTGCAACGCCGCTTCCGGCGACATCCCCTGAATGATGCCGTCCAGGAACTTGCCCGTCTGGGACTTGCGCTCGGCGCCGTTGGCGAGAAGGTAGTGCACGAGCGCCCACGACTCGGCGTAGAAGGTCCCCGCCCGCGTCACTTCCGTGTAGAAGTCGGGATCGTAGTCCTGCTCGAAGAGCTTTTCGAGGGGGATGAAGTCATTGTAGGAAAGCCACTGCACGTGCTCCGGCACCGGCTTGCCCAGAGAGGCGCGCTTGTCGTCGCCGACGAAAGTGCTGAAATACTCGGCGAGCCCCTCATTGAACCAGGCCGGCACGATCGCCAGATTGCTCCGGACGAACTGATGCGTGAACTCGTGGTAGATGGTCGGGCGCGGGTCGAGGTTCCAGGCGGCCGACATGATGATGTAATTCGCGTCCCAGCCCGGGTGGAACAGGCCTGATACTTCCGCGAGCTTCCCGCCGACGCGCAGGTTGTAGGCGTTGAAGCTCTCCTGGTTCTTGAAGATGTAGATGAAGTTGGGCTGAGGCGTGTCGAGGCGGAGATTGGTCTGGAATGCCGCGAGCACGGCCCGGAAGCGCTCCAGGCTCCTTCCCAGCTCCAGGGCGCGCCTTTCAGGGGCGTTCGAGTAGATCCTGAAATGCGCCGTCTCGATCTGGATCCAGTCCTCCTTGTTGGATGGAAGCGACGAGTTCGGCGTGCTCGTTTCCGCCGCCGGCAGGGCGCTCGGGAGCATTAGAAGGAAGGCGCAGCAAGTGAGCAGAAGCCGATGACTTCGAAGCATTGGATCCCCTGGCTTGCGATCCCTCGATGCACGACACGGCCGACGAGCGAACTCGAGAAAGCTCTTCAGCTTCGCGGACAGCGCCGGGATGTCGGGAAGAAGGTAGAGTCTGAGATAGTCGGTCCTGCGCTGTCAAGACTCCCGCGGGCCGGGAACGCGCTCACTTGTGAGCGAGGGTCGTCTCGACGGCTGCCTGCAGCGCCTCATAGGCACGGTTGCACTCTTCGTGCCCTGCCCCCCCGTCTGGATGAAATTCCCCGCCATCGTGGACGAAGCGGATGATTCCGTTCCGGTCGATCAGGAAGCTCACGGAAGTGAAATGTCGGAAGACGGTACCGACTCCATAGGCTCGTAGGGTCGTCCACTGATCATCCTGACCTACCGGGAAGTCGAACCCCAGCTCGTCCGCCTTGCGGGAGACCCATCCGATGTCGCGAGCCTTCTCCGACTTCGGATGGTGCAGCCCGACGACGACCAATCCGCGATCGCCATATTGCTTCCGGAGGGACAGGAGAGCAGGGGCGGAATGAATGCAGTAGGGGCAGTCGCCCATCCAGAATCGGAGGAGAATTACTTTTCCCTTCAGGGATTCCAGCGTCAGCGGCCCGCCATGGACCCAGGTGATGCCGCTCCATTCGGGGGCATGCGAGCCCAGGAGGCTCTTGCCTTCCTGCGGCTCCCACGGGACCGTGCTTCCGATGGGCAAAGCAAGCAGGATCGTCAGCAGAACCAGAAGTCTGGACATCATGAGGGTGGGTCCTCGGCGGAAGCTCCCGCACCGCATTACCCCAGCGCGGAGGCTTCACGGGATGGACCATCTTGACACTGCCCACCGGCACGATTCAAGGAAGAAGGCATCGCGGCATTCCCTCGGCGCCACGGTCTACGTAATCAGGAAGCACCTCAATTGGATACCGCAGACTGATCGAGGCGGAGCGAATCGGAGTAGAATCCCCAAAAGCTCAAGGTCTTCACCGATGGAAGCCGACTCCAGCGCGCGCCCTCGCCCTCTCCTCCGCTTCGCCATCCTGGCGGCCGCGGCCCTGATCCTCATCATCGCCGGCTTCCAGGCCTGGCGGGCCGTGCAGGCTGCGCGCCTTCGTGCAGCGACCGAGCGGCTGCGCACGATGTATTTCACGGGGGACTACGAGGGAGCGAGACAGGAAGGCGCCGACTTGGTCCGCCGGTTTCCGCAGTCGATGGAGCTGCTGGCCTGGTACTTCGTCGCAGGCGGGTCGCGCAAGGGGTACGGCGACGATGATGGGAAGTTGAAGGTGGCGCGGCGGATGACCCGGGACCACCCGAACGACCCATGGGGCTGGTTCGCCCTCGCCGGCACCGAGAGCCTGTTGCGCACCTCGGACGAGCAAGGAAACGAGGCCCTGGCGGCCAGCGCCAAAGCGCTCGCCCTGAGGCCCCACCATCCCGACTTCATCTGGATGAGGGCTTGGTCCCTGCTCCTCTCGATGGACCATGCCGGCGAAGTCCCGGAATTCGTCGACGCTCACCTGAGAGAAGTTCCCGACCCCGCCGAGCTTCTCGTGGTCAAAGCGCAGGCGCTCTTTCTCCTGGGTACGCAGATCCGGGCCAATGAGGAGCAGGTTGCCGCCGCCTACGCGACCCTGGAGGAAGCGCGCCGGCGGGATCCTGGGAATTACCATGCCCGCTTTCTGCACGGGGTGTATCTGTCGCACCAGGGGGAGCCTGAGAAAGGACTTCAGCTGCTGAAGAACGCGGTCGCGCTCGCCCCCGATTCGGTGGCCGCCCACAAGGCGTACTGGGAAGCATTCAACATGCTGGAGCCCTCCCTGCAACAGCACGAGCGCGCGGCCGTGCTGGCCGACCTCAAAGTGCTGGAAGCGGAAAGCGGGCGCCCCTGGGGACTGGCGAGAGCCGCCGAACAGTATGGCGCCCTCGGCATGCGGGACAAGCAGGTGGCCTTGGAGGACAAGCTTCTCCGGGAGCACGGCGAAGATCCGATCGGCAAGACGGTCCTTTACCATCGCATCACCCGGCTGTCGCAAGCGATCGATCTCTATGGAACCCGTCGGCGCCCGCCGGACCAGGGCCAGCCGGGACCGATCCAGGCCCCGCCGGATCCGGAGCGGAACCTCGACGATCTCCTCAAGAAGGAGTCGACCGAGACTCTGAAGAAGTCGCTGTGGGATTACGTGAGCCGCCATGACGAGAAGGGGGACTGGCTTCTTCCCCAGGCCTACTCGACCCTGTTCGTCGCCATCAGGGACGACGCGGCGACCAGTGAAGAGGAGCTGCTGCGGGTGACGCGCGGTATGTCGAAGCACCCCTGGGGAAGCGCCAGCCGGGGAGTGGCGTTAGGGGCGCTGGCGCTGGCCGATCGGAATGTCGGTCTGCGGGAGGTCGAAGCGCTCGTGCGTGAGCGTTTGTCGGATCTCGAGGAGAACCTGGCCAAGGAGAAAGCCGACTTCAAGAACGAGGCCAACTACAGGCAATACCTCGACGAGGCCACCGGCGAGATGCATGATGCGCTGGGATGGGTCCTGCTCAAGCAGGGCCGCACAGCCGAGGCGGAAAAGGAGCTGGTTCTGGCGCGGCAGCTCGCTCCGGGACAGCTCGTCAACCTGTTCCACCTTGGCGGGCTGGCAGAGTCACGAAGAGACCTGGATCAGGCGCGGCGCTTCTACGGCGAATGCTCCACCCTGCCGTCGCGGAAGGAGAATCCCTGCCTGCCTGCTCTGAGGAGCCTCTACGAGAACCAGCACGGCAGCCTGGAAGGATTCGAGTCGACCCTGGAGACCCAGCAGGATCGGGGCAGGGCCATCCGCCGCGAGCGTCTCCTGGCCGACTCTCTGAAGCCTCCCATGAGGCTGCCGCCTTTCCGCCTCAAGGATCTGGCGGGCGAGGAAGTCTCTTCAGACCGGCTGGAGGGAAAGATCGGGGTGATCGATTTCTGGGGGGTTTGGTGCCCGGGCTGCAAGACAGCGGCCCCCTACTTCCAGAAGCTCGTGGACAAGTACCGCGACGAGCCCGAGGTCGTCATCCTGTCGATCAATACCTTCGATGCACTGCCGGTAGTCCAGAAGTGGATCCGGGAGGAAGGCCTTACTTTTCCTGTCCTGCGGGATGCCGGGTATGTCACCGACCACGAGGACATCATCGAGGCTTATCCCACCACCTGGTTCGTGGATCGGGGCGGTCACATCATCTACATCGAGCGCGGGGCCGAAGAAAACCTGGTCGAGGAGTTCTCCTGGCGCATCGAGGCGTTGAAGCGCCGATAACCCGAATCGCTTCCAGGCGAAGCCTTTGGACGTTCTGGCTTTCATCGCAATTCTCACGGCCTACATCTGGATCTTCCTTCCGGCGACACAAGGAAAGACGGCGGTGGGCCTGGCTTTCACCTTGCTCGCCGTCGCCATGGCGGCCTTCTTCGCCTGGAGGAAGGGAATCCGATGGGCGCAAACGGGACTTAAGCTCCGAGGTTTCCCCGGGGATCTGGCGCTCTACCTGGGGGCGGCCGCCGCGTACCGCGGCATCGTCCTGTTGCTGTTCCGGTCGGCCATCGTCCGTTTCTCCGAGCAGGACTGGCCGTCTCCCGGGCGCATCCCCTGGTTTCTGACCTGGGCATTGCTGCAGCAGTTCTGCCTCCTCGCATTCCTCACCAACCGGCTCCGCCAGATCCTGCGCCGCGACACGCCGGCGGCGATCGTCGCGGCGGGACTCTTCGCCTTCTTCCATCTCCCGAACCCGTTCCTCGTCCTTTATACGCTCGGCGGCGGACTGGTGATCGCGAGCATCTTTCTGCGGCGGCCGAGCCTCCCGGCCGCGACCCTGGCCCACGCGCTGTCCAGCTTTCTCGTGGCCAACCTGCTCCCCGGGGCGATCACGGGCTGGATGCGCGTCGGACCGTTGTATTGGGGACGGCATTAGGATGGACTCGAGCCCGGAGCGCCGGTAAGCTAAGCGAACGGCCGGCGGCGCGAAGGGAACGGAGGATTCATTGCGGGAGAAGACGGGTAGTCCGGGGGGCGATATGACAAGAGGTGCTCCTGCGCAAAAGCGGGCTGCCGGGCTCTATACGATCATCGCCGTCAAGCTGGGCAAGAGCCTGCTCCTGTTCGGCATCACCCTCGGCATCTACAGCCTCATGGGAGACGACTTGCAGGTCGAGCTCGAGCGCTTCGTGCGCTGGCTCAGGCTCGATCCGGAGCATCAGTTCTTCGCCGATCTCGGCGCCAGGCTCCAGGTCCTGACCCCGGCGAGCATCGCCTGGATCGCGTCGGGCACGCTGCTCTATGGCGTGCTCCTGCTCGTCGAAAGCATCGGGCTGATGTTCCGGGTCTTCTGGGCGGCCTGGCTGGCCATCGGCGAGACGGCCTTCTTCATCCCCATCGAAATCTATCACCTGATGAAGGATTTCTCTCCGGCCGTCTTTGTGCTTCTGGTCGTCAACGTGGCGATCGTCTGGTACCTCGTGAGAAACCGAAGCCGGCTCTTCCACCACGCCTCCCTCGCGGCCAAGCCCTATTCAGCCGGGGCCGAGCCCGCGCCATGAGCGGGGTGGAGGGCGGCGGCTCCCGGTTCGCCCTGGTCCTTGGAGCGGGCGGAGTCCGGGGGATCGCGCACCTGGGCGTTCTCCGGCGCCTGGTGGCCTGCGGGCTGCGGCCCGACGCGCTGGTCGGCTGTTCGGCGGGAGCGCTCATTGCAGCTTTCTACGCCGGCGCCGGCATCGACGCGGAGGAGCTGGTCGACTATGGGACCGCGGTGACGGCACGCCACCTTCTCGCCTACGGGCTCGTGCTGCGTCGTTTTCGCAAAGTCCCTTCCCGAATACGCGAGCGCTGCGACTGGTTCAGCGATCGCCTGGCGCTGCTGGATCGCTGCGACGTCGATCGTCTCGCCTTCGGCGTGCGGCGGCTCGGGCTGCTCACCTTCGACACCGTTTCCCGCCGGGAGCTGTTCATCGCCACCGGCGCCAACCACCATGCGGTAACCCTGGGCGACGCCGCGCGCGGCAGCGCGGCGGTGCCGCTGCTCTTTCCTTCCCGCAGGATCCAGCGGAACGGCGTCCGGCTGCGCCTCATCGACGGCGGCGTGAGCCGAACGCTGCCGGTGTCCAACGCTTTCGATCCGCCCTTTGGCGCGCGGCACGTCCTGGCGGTGAAAGTGTCGAGGATGCCGGGCGTGCTCGAGCGGCCGGGCGGTTACTTCCAGTCCCTGCAAAAACGCTACGGGGATCGGCTCATCCTGCTCGATATCGACGTCCCGCCGTTGCGCTCGCTGTTCTACTCGGAGGACCAGAATCGCTCGCTCGTCGAGGCCGGCGAAAGGGCCGTGACGCCGCAGCTCGTCGCGCGGATTCGAGCGTGGACGGAGGCTTCGGGCTGACTCGGCGGTGGATTGCCGGATTTCCGCGGGTTCAACCCTGGCGGGGAACGGTCGAAAGGGGAATCCCGAGGCGCCAGTCGGGATCGAGCGAGGCGGGAGGGGGCGCGACTTCCTCCGGGGGAGGAGCGCTGGTGAGCCCGAAGCGTCTCTCGAGTCGATAGGAGAGGAAGCGCAGGAACGTTCCGACCCAGCTGCCGAACAGGCCCAGGCGCGCGAAGCTCCCGGAGGGCCATCGCCTCATCGCTTCCCGGTACATCGCTTCATAGGCGGGCCCGGCGGTCTGGATCAGGAGATGCTCGCGCGCGTAGCGCTCCGAGAATCGGCCCAGCTCGCCGCGCAGCGCGTCATCCGACAGAAGCCGCAGCACGCAATCCACCAGGATTTCCCGGGCGGCGAGGGGATTGCCTGCCAGGCGTCCCTTGTCGAAATTGAAGCGACGGAATCCCTCGATCGTCTCGGGAGAGAGTACCCCGCAGAACCCGTTCGGGCCGACCGAGAGGACGACCTTGCCAATGGCCATCGCCTCGAGGGCGGAGCGGGCACCGGTGGCCACGACCAGATCCGACATCGCGAAGGCCTCGGCGGTGCGCTGGGAAGCGCCCGGCGCGAGGATGAAATGGCTGCCGGTCCGCGTGTGGATCTCCTCGATGCGGGCCAGTATCTCACCATGGGCATCACCGTCGCCCAGCAGGACGATGCGGGCATCGGGTCTCCCGCGATGGATGGCCTCCGCGGCGTCGAGCAGCGTCATCACTCCTCCGGCCTTGAGCCGGTCGTGGCGGCAGATCATGACCAGGACCTCGAGCCCCTCCGCAATCCCGAGATCGGCGCGCAGCGCGGCGCCCGAGACTTCGGGGTAGAAACGCTCCTGGTCGATGCGCGCGATCAGGTGACGGAATACTTCCGGCTTCCACCCGAAACGCTCGACGAGGTCGACCATCAGCTCGTCGCTGAAGACGTTGACCACCGGCAGGTAAGGGTGAGGGTAGGGGAGGTTGAACATGCCTCCATAGGTCGGCATCACGGGGCGGCCCGTCAGCAGTCCCGCCGGGATCGCGTCGAGCGTGCAATCGAAGCCGTTGGGGCAGAGCAGGGTGATGTCGTATTGCCGGATCGCCGCCATCAGCTTGCGCATGACGCCTGGCGAAGGGTGGCGTACCTCGGTCGTCACCGGGATATGGGGAATGCCCGATTTCTCGAGCTGGCTCAGCAGCGGGCCTCCTTCGCTCGCAAAGACCACGAAATGCCCCGCCGCCTTCATCTGCCGGGCCACCGTGACGGTCGTCTGAATCGACCCGCCGATACGCAGCGATTCGACGTAATAGAGCAGCCGCATCGGTCCGTGCATCGTGTGGGTCACGACGCACCGGCGGAGGCGAGCCTGCGGTAGAGCTCGAGGTACTGCGAAGCGATGAGCTTCATGGAGAAGCGGGGCTGGACGGTCTCCCGCGCCGCCCGTCCCATGGCTTCCCTGCCGCTGGTAGGGTAGCGCGGACTGAGGATCAGCACCCGGATGGGTCGAGGATTCATGAGGCCATAGTCTTGATGGGGTCGAGCTCCCTCTGGAGGCGGCTTTCATTTTCGCACAAGCGAGGGGGCGATTGAGATTCGTTCAGGGTGAAGGCGCCTTCTTGTGGCGGGCCATGGTGGCGAGATAGGCGCGGAGCTGGGACAGTTCGGCGTCCGTGAGAACTTCGGGAGGGAAGGACGGCATTTTCTGGTCAGGCCAACGCAAGAGCGAGGCCGGGTCGCGGACATATTTCTCGAAGATGCCTTCGCGAAAGTACTCCGTGGGATTCATGGGCGAGTTCAGGTCCGGCCCCACCTCTGAGCTGCCCACGCCATTGAGCCGGTGACATGGCGAGCAATTCCTGACAAAGATTTCAAATCCCGCCTTGGCCTTCGAATCAGCCTCTCCCATCGGAGCGATCCCGCGGAATTCTCCCTCCGCCTCGCGTACCGAGATTCGGAAGATCTGATACGGCCATTCCTCGTGAGCCACGCGCATGGACGGCCCTGTCTGCCAGATCAGGTAGAAAGGGCCGGCCGTCGCTTGGGGCTGCTTCTTCAAAGGAGGCCATGGGGACGCGGGGTCCTCGATCGCCAGAAAGGCACGAGGGCCGTCCGGCGCCTGACCGAGCACCCGCGCCGCCGGAATCGTGGCGGCAAACCCGTCCAGGCATTCGAAGACCAGGCTGAGCTCGGGGCGGGCGTAGCGGGCCGGGAGAAGATCGGTCATCGGCACCGCCTTGAAGCGCATGGTCACGTCTCCGTACCCGGGCGTGCTGGCCAGAACGACCGTCCTCAAGGAGCCACGCTGCAGCAGCTGTGCGGCGGACAGTTTCAAGGCCGGTGAGCCGGGGGTCGAGATCTCGAGCTCGCGCCGAGGTTGCACCGCGGTCGGGTCCGCGGGCGAGGAAACAAGATGAATGAGCACCAACGTGGCGGCAAGATGCGTTGGAGCGGATACGGAAGCGGCGAAGCGTGCCTTCATGGGCGCTGAGGATAGCATCAAACATCGGGTGGCTTTTCAGGAAAGGAAAAAGCCGCCGGGGTCGTCTCCGGCGGCTTTGAAGATTCAGTCCGATTCCGGTCGTTCAGGGACAGTTGTGGAAGGTGCAGCTCGCGGGCGGGCAGCGCTCCATCAGGAGATTCTCCCTCACCTCGCACGGCAGCCCGGCACCGCAATTGCCGACGGCCGAGACCGTGGACCGGCTGGTGCCGCTGATGATCGGCTGACCGCCGCCCTCGAATGATCCCGATTGGGTCACCTGGATCCTGAGCGAGCAGTTGGGGGTCACGAAGAGATCCTGGGTGAAGTTCAAATCCACGTTCGAGCCGGTGACGAGCCCCGTGCCCGTCGCGATGGGCAGGCCGCAAGCGCTGAAAACGTGGGCATTCAGAATCGCATCGGACTGGGAGAGATCGACGACGCGCGGGTCCGCGAGCGAAGGGACGCGGGTGCCGCAGCTGTTGGAAGTCACGGTCGTGCTGGCGCGCCACACGCCGTCGACGCTGGCGGTGCCGCCCGATGGCGGCGTCCCTCCGCCTCCACCTGCGCCAGGGACGGGATGCATGGCGCCTACTCCATCGAACGTAGTTCCCGACACATCCTTTTTATCGGTATCGGCGCAGCCGATCGAAAGAAAGGTGAGAAGCAGCAGGGAAGAAACGGCCCCGGGAAATGCGAATCTCATGGCGGAATGCCTCCGAACGCGGGTCCATGGTGGATTTTCGATGTCCCCTTATACGCTCAGAATCCGCGCTGGGCAAGGAGAATTTGCGGTTGGGCCGATCGTTCCAGGGCGGGCGAGGAGACAAAAATACGGGGCTTACTGTACGGTGCCGCTCAAACGCCAAAATCGACGGTTATCGTGAAAACCACGGGAACAGGACTGCCTTCAAGCGTGGCGGGCATATAGGTCCATTCCTTGATGGCTTCCAAGGCAGCATGGGAGAGCATTGCATCATGGCTGGCGATGACGCGGGCTCCGTGGATGAGACCGTCCGTTCCGATGATTGCCTCGAGGGCAACACGGCCTCGAATGCCTGACTTCATCGCGGCTTCTGGATAGGCAGGCACGACCTTATGGGTAATGACAGGGAGCTTCACGGGGGGAAAGCCGAGGTAGAGGCGAGCTCCGCCGGCTTCGTCTATCCATTGAAGGGATGGCTTCCTCCCCTCGTTCGGTGGCTTGCCGCCCGAGCCGGCCTTCTCGAGCAGATAAGCTGGATTCCAGCGTGAGGAGACCTCCCGCTCAAGGCCGTGGAGATACAAGGTGTCCTTCGATGCCCCAGTGGCCTCCAGCCGTGTTCCAGCGCCGCTCCCATCCGGGAACTTGACGCTTATCTCGTGAGCACCGACCTCCAAGTTGATGTAGGCCGGGGTTCTTGCCACCTCCTGTCCGTCCACGACTATGGGAGCATCCAAAGCGGGCGACCAGACCAGGATGGAAGCTTCCTTGGGGTCCTCTGGAGGAAAGGAAACCTCAAGAAGCCGCAGGTTCCGATCCCTGGTGAAAACTCCGTCAGCTCCGATGTCAATCAGCTCGATTGATCCCTCGAGCCCGTCGGAGCTCAACACGCGGAACAGGCCGACGGCAAGGTCCAGTTCAAGCAGAACACCTATCTGACCAGGCTTGGCGCCCAGGAAGCTCCACTTCACGTCGGCAGGCCTTTCTTGTGGACCTTGGCGATGACTCCTGTCTGGGCCCACGTCGAATGGATCGGGAACGCCAAGGAGACGAGCGAAAAGAGCAGCAGCAGACATGGACGTCGTAGGCGGCTCATCGGATTGGCCCCAAGCCTTCGTCAATTGTCGAGGCCAGAAGCTGCGTTCGGAGCATTTCCTTCCTCCAAGCTGCGCCGGCCTGGCGTTGCGCGCAGTTCTATTACACCTCACAAGAGGTTCAGGGTGCGAGCGGTCTTCTGCCAGGCGGATGTCTGCGCACGCCCGCGGTGTGAGCGGCGCGGTCAGGAGAATGTCAGGTCAGTGCTTGGCGGGGGCGTGGCCACCGGCGTCGGGTGCGGGCTGTTTGGGTTGGAACATCGCCGCGGCCACCTCGTAATCGGTGGGAGCGGTGGCTCCGCTCATCCAGAAACAGCCCAGCTCGTACTCCGCACCTTGGGGAAGAACGAGCGTCGCGGACTGGGGCAGGTTTCCACTGAAGAGGTGCTGGGTGCTGCGGATGACCGCCACCACGGGCTGGCCGCAGGAGTTTCTCAAATAGGCTACCTTCAGGCACCCGGCCGTGTTCCGGGTCGGTCTGGCATCCCGTTGGAGGCATTTTCTCGCCTGCAGGTCGTCGGTCACCTGCGGGGGCGCCGCGACGGAAATCGCCCCCGGGACGGGACTCTCGACGGGCGGCCGGCAGCTGGATGCCTTCAGGACGTGCACCTCCGAATCCTTGACCTTGAAGCGCGTGACCTCTCCGTCGATCGACAGCGTATTGACCGGCGCATCCGAAGGATTCGGCAAGGCGATATGGTAGGCCCCTTCGTTTTCCTCGAGGTCGATACTCTCCTGGGGAGCCGTGATGACCTTCCTGGTCTTCATATTAATGAGCGCGGTCATCGAGAGCGAAGGAAGCTCGACCACCAGCTTCTCCTTGTTGTCGTTCGTGAAGAACCGGGCGTCCGGGACGACCGCGCCATCGACCTCGGCGCAGTAGTCGGAGCTCTCACGGCAGACCCACTCCGCCGCGGCGATCGAAACAGGAGCGAGAAGGCTCAGGGCCAGCAATCCCACCGCGATGGTCAGGGTATGTCGCAATTCAGGTCTCCCCGTGAAAAGTGTTTCCATGCTAGCAGGTGGGTCGACCACAGACAAAGGGATGCACATGCCGGGCTACGGCGTGGTGGGTGGCCCGTACGAGGTCATTCGCACCGCAGCGCGGCCACCGGATCCATGCGGGTGGCTCGCCGGGCGGGAAGGAGGCATGCGGCCAGGGATACGAGGACGAGGAGAATCGCGACCCCCGCCAGGGTCCACGGATCGTAGGCGCTGACCCCGAACAGGAAGCTTTCCAGCAGGCGTGTGGCGGCCAGCGCCGCGGCCAGTCCGAATCCGACCCCGATGCAGGCGAGTCGGAGGCCCTGGCCCACGATGATGCGGAAGATTTCCACGGGTCGCGCGCCCAGCGTCACGCGGACGCCGATCTCGCTCGTACGCTGGGTGACGGTGTAGGACATCACCCCATAGATGCCGACGGCGGCGAGGGCCAAGGCGATCCCGGCGAAGATCCCGATCAGCCAGGTGCGGAAGCGCGGCTGGGCGACCGAGGCGGCCATGTTCTCCTCCATGGTGCGCACCTTGACGAGCGGCTGGTCGGGGTCGATTTCCGCCACGGCGCTGCGAAGCGCCTGGACCTGGGCCAACGGCTCCCCGGCGCTCCGCAAGACGAGAGACAGCTGGAAAACGGGAAGCAGCTGATCCGCCTGCCGGAACGGCAGGTACATCTCCGCCTGCGGATCGAGCGCGAGTCCTTGACGCACGTCACCGACCACGCCCACCACCTCCATCCAGGGAACCTCCGCCTCGGGCGTCGCGCCGAGCTGAATCCACTGGCCCAGCGGGTTCACGCCGGGGAAGTAAGTCTTCGCCATCGTCGCATTAACGAGCACCACCGACCCTCTGCCATCCCGGTCGGCCGCCGTGAGGTGGCGGCCCCGGAGGAGCGGAACGCCGAGAGCTTCGAAGTATCCCGGCGTGACCGCGCGATAGCCTGCCGCGGTGAAGTCCTTCGGGGAACCCGGCGGCTTGCCCTTCACGTTGAAATGGAGCATCGAGCCGCCGCCGCTGACGGGAAGAAAGGAAGCAGCGGCCGCGGCACGCACGCCCGGAAGAGCACGCGCCCGCTCGATCAGCCGATCGTAGAAATCGTAGCGTCGCGCAGGCTCGGCATAGGTCGTCGGGGAGGCCGGGAGATCGACGACCAGGAGATGATCGGGCCGGAATCCCGGGGGAACGTCCTGCAGCCGGGAAAAGCTGCGCAGCAGCAGGCCCGACCCGACGAGCAGAACCATCGCAAAGGCAATCTCCATGATCACCAGGGCGCTCCGGAGACGATGCTGTCCGGGACCGCCGGTCGATCCGCGCGATCCTTCGTTGAGGGCTTCGCGCAAGTCGGGGGTCGCGGTGCGCAGGGCCGGGACGATGCCGAAGAGGATCCCCGCCAACAGGGAAACGCCGGCGGTGAATGCGAGGACCGAGGCATCCACACCGATGACGGCACCCTGGGGAATGCTGTCGGCGGCCATTTTGAGGAGCCAGCCGAGCGCCGCCCAGGCGACCGCCAGGCCGACGGTTCCGCCGGCGGCCGCGAGGAGGACACTCTCCGTGAGGAGCTGTCGGATCAAACGGCCTCGGCTCGCGCCCAGCGCGGTACGGACGGCGACTTCGCGGCCGCGCGTGGCGGCCCGGGCGAGCAGGAGATTCGCCAGATTGACACACGCGATCAGGAGCACGAAGCTCACGGCGCCCAGCAACAGGAGGAGTGCGGGTCGCTGGTCCTTGACGAGCTGGTCCTGCAGCCCGACGACATCGGCGCTCTTGTCGGTGTTGTAGAGAGGGTATTGCGTCTCGAGACGCTTGGCGATGCCGATCATCTCCTGGCGCGCCTGCTCCCGCGAGACTCCAGGCTTCAGCCGGGCGAGTGCGATGATACCCGGATGCCAATTCCTATCGTCGGGAAGTGTCGCGGCCCAGGGAGTGAAGGGAAGGAAGAAGTCGGCAGGCTGAAGGATCTGGAAGCCGGCGGGCAAGATCCCGACGACCGTGTAAGGCTGTCCGTCGAGGTTGACGGGCTTCCCGAGGATTTGCCGCGATCCGCCGAAACGGCGCTCCCAGAGGCCGTGGCTGAGGATCGCCACCGGTGCTCCGTTAGGCTTGTCCTCGTCCGCCAGAAAGGTCCGGCCCGCCTCGGCCCGCGCGCCCAGCATGTCGAAAAGCCCCGCGGTGACCATCCGGGCATTGAGGCGCTCGGGCTCGCCGGCGCCGCTGAGCGTCATGGTGGTCGCGCGGGTTGCCTCCATCGACTCGAAGCTGCGGCTCTGATCGCGCCAATCGACAAAATTCTGATACGACGTGCTGACCGTGGGATAGCTCGTCCTCTCGGCGACCAGGACGAGCCGCCCCGGGTCGCGATAGGGGAGAGGGCGGAGGAGCACTCCGTTGACGACGCTGAAGATGGCGGTATTCGCGCCGATTCCCAGCGCCAGGGTCAGGACCGCGATGGCGCTGAAGGTTGGACGGCTCAGGAGGAACCGGAAGGCGTAGCGCAAATCCCGAATCAGGTCGTCCATCTGCCCCCCTGGATTGCCAGGCCCGCTCTCTTGAACGCGTTGCCTCGAGAAAGGTTTCAGAGAAGTTCGGTACCGCCCCACCTCATCTTGTTCCTGATGGCGTTCGCGTCGTCAGCGACTCGGAGACACCCCCCTCCCGGGTTGACCCGAAGCCTCCCAGGAATAAGTTTCCTATTGGAGCGGGAGGGTTCACGGATGTTTTGTGAGCGCTGCGGGCGTTTCAGCATGTTCAAGAAGATGTGCTCGGATTGCGCGCTGGAAACATCCTTTCAGTCTCCCGGAGTGCCACCAAGAACGAAGCCGGCCCAGGTCGGAGAGGCCGTCACATCGCGCCATCGATTCATCCAGTCGCTGGCGTCCACCCTGGGCGCCCACGTGAAGACGAGCTGCAGGGTTTCGATCAACGTGAACGGGAAAACGGCCAGCTTCGATCTGGGCGACGGCATCACCGACAGCCTCGTCCGGCAGGTCGCCGATCAGACGAAGCTGTCGTTGGAAGAGGCGCGGGCCCTGCTGCAGGCCCAGGGGTCGCCGGAGCGCCTGATGGAAGTGGGGAAAAAGATCGCCGAGTCGCACCATCTCGGCCTTGTGAAGTGTCCCGCCTGCGCGCAGGACGTCCCTCCCGGAAAGTTCTGCTCGCAGTGTGGCCGCTCCCTGGCCTGAGCCTCTCGAAAGCCAACCCATGAAGGAAAGCCGTCGGGGTCTCCGACGGCTTTCTTGTTTCAACCGGTGACGCCAGGAAGCGCCAGCCTAAGGGCAGCCCTCGAACACCTGGAGAGGCCTTCCGCTCGGCACCGCGGCGGGAATCCGATTGCAGAATTCCTCCACTTTCGGGTCGAACAGGCCGTTACGCACGAAATCGACCAGGTCCTGGAATTCCCGATCCGAGAGCTTGATCTGCCCCCGGAGCAGCGGGTCGATGCCCGACTTCAGAATTCCCATGAAAGGACCCACGTGGAGATCCGAAGGCAGGTCGTTGGCGACCGGGTCGTAATGACGCAGCGAGTCTTCCGGGTCCAGGTGATGGGCGATGGCCGCCTCCAGGCTTCCGAAAGCGCCGTTGTGGAAGAAACCGGGAGCAACCCTGAGGTTCCTGAGCGGCGCGGTCCGGAACATATAGCGCTTGGCTGAATCGCCTTCCGTCTGCTCGAAGCCGAAGTCTTCGTCCTCTCCCGGTCCGTCGAAGATGGTGTCTCCCGCTCCGATCCCGAAGGCCGGGGCGACCTGCGGGCCGCCGATCCGGTGGGCGCTGAAATCGCTGAACATCTCGTTGGACTTGCCCGAGACAGCATGGCACGAAACGCACCGGGCCCTGCCGAAAAAGAGGAGCGCGCCGCGCTTCTGGGCGTCGGTCAGGGCCCACGTTTCTCCGCGGGCGTAATGATCCAGCGGGGCGTCGGCTGCGGTCAGGCTGGCCTGGAACTCGGCGACGGCGAGCCGGCGCATCTCGATGGTGATCCCGCCGGGCGCCAGCGGCACGCCGCCGTTGAACGCCCGCGCGAACAAATCGAGGTAAGCCGGCACGGCATTGAGCCGCGCGTTCACTACTGCCTGGATGGGGAAATTGTGGAAACCGGTTTCGTCCGGAGCGGGTAGGGCCTGTCCGAGCCCGTCGTCGAACTGGTAGTGACGTGGACCGAAAGGACCCGGATTGGCGGCGATGCCGCTAAAGCCGGCCATCTCCACCAGCTCGGTCGAAGGGAGCGAGCCCTGAGCGGAAAGCAGCGTCGGCATGCCGGTCACGATGTTCTCGGGAGGCGGGAACTTGAACCCGAGGGGCGAGTTGAAGGGGTCGCCCGAGATCGCCGTGAAGCGGGGCGTCCACATCAGCGCCGGATAGAAGATCGTGTTCGATGCCAGGGGCGAACGCCGCTGGTTGCGGGGGCCCATCCGGTGGGGACCTACGATGCCGTTGTTCTGGACGCCGATGGCCATCCGTTGGGAATCGCCGAACCCGAAGGCCGGCGAATGACATCCGGCGCAGGAATTGTCGTCATGCAGCCCCAGGATCTTGTCGAAGAAGAGCATGCGGCCGAGATTGGCTCGGGGCGCGTCGATCGGCCGGCCCAGCCGCGTTTCCAGGGTCGATTCGATGCGTCCGGTGAATCCGGCTCTCTCGAGCGCGCGCGTCAGCTCGCGGTCGAGGCTCACCTCGCTCCCATTCGTGCTATCGGCGCTTGCGGCGTAGATTCCCAGGGCGCCGCCGACGATCGAGGTCAAGGCCCAACAGATTGCCATCCATCGTGAGAATGACTTCGCAGGCAGGGGTCTGGCCACGTACACCTCCCTTTTCGAGAGGTCCTTTCATTTCATGCTCCCCGAAAATAACCGGATCCCCGATCAGGAGGCTTGTTCGAGGCGTCTGACCTCGGTAACTGCTGAGTCCCGGGCTCCCTTCCGGGAGGAAACGCACAGGATCCTTACGGAGGGACTCTCGGCTTGGGGGTCAATCGGAACGGGGTAGTACATCGATCATCCAGACTCGACGCGGACGACCGCGGGAAAGGACCCAATGGAAGAAATCCGGGATTCAAAACTGCTCGCTCGCGGCAATATACCCCTGGAATCGCTGCCGACCAAGAAGGCGGGACGCTTTCTGTGGAGTTTTCCTCGTTTTAGCGGTCGCCTCGCAAGCTCCTTGTCTGGAATCCGACGGCTGACGGAACTATCGCGATTCGTTCCACGATCACATGATGGAGTCGGGCCTGATCGCCTGGATAACGGCCATTACATTTCCTTCGCTGTCCTTGAACCAGGCCGCCTTGGCGCCGCCGCCCGTGTAGATACCGTCATTTCCGCCCTTCATGCCCGGCATGTCGTACTCCTCGAATTGCACGCCGCGGCGCTTCAGCTCCGCCACCTCGCGCTCGATGTCCTCGACCTGCCAGAAAGCCTGGCTCGCCCTGGATGTGCCCGCGTTCGTCGTGCCGTCCGACCGATGAAGCACGGTGGTGGGAGTGGGCGTCAGGAGCCGAAGCGGACGATCTGGTTGCCGACCGGCATCTCCTTTTTGCGGGACTCGGCCCGATCGACGGGAGGCTCCCAGGTCCCTGCCTTGCCTTGCTCCTCCGTCTCGTGTCCGAGAAGCTCGTAGGAATCGATGACGAACGGCAGCCCTTCTCCGGTCAACGGGGCGGCCTTCGTGGACAGCTGGAAGTGCAGGTGCGGCCCGACGGCGTTCCCGGTGTTGCCGACATGGCCGATGAGCTGCCCCCGGCGGACCTTCTGGCCCGCACGAACCGGGATGTCGTTCTGCAGGTGGGCGTACAGGGCGTAGCGCCCGCCGCCGAGATCGAGCACGACATGGTTCCCGGCTGCCAGGTCGAGAGTGTTGGGCAGATTCGCATTGCTGAGATCGTTCTCGGGAACGTCGGTCTTGACCAATTTGACCGTCGCATCGGCCACGGCAATCGCCTCCTGGCCGTAAGAGGCGAAATCGGCATTGTGCGTCCCGTCGCCATGCAGAGTCTTCCCATCGGGTCCGTATTTGTCCCAGTCGGTCGCGAAGCGCTGTCCGATTCCCATCTCCCCGTTGATGACCATCAGGCCGCGCCGGTGAAATGACTCGTTGCCGATCCAGCGCGCCACCCATCCCTGGCCTTTGAGAGGAGGTCCGATGGTCACTGCGGGCGCCCCGACGTCGACGGGGCCGCCTTCGAGGATCCGTTGGACGACATTGTTTCCCGGATTGACCGCACGGATCAGAAGCCGGTGCCGGAGGCGCGCGGGCACGGGTGAGGCGGGGTCGATCGGGATCCAGAGAAAGGCCACGGTGCGTGTCCCGGGGGCGATCGAGCCCTTGTCCTCAGGCTCCTGCGGGAGGCCTGGATGGGACAGGAGCGCTCCCAATTCATCGCCCTGATATTGCGCCAGCACTTTCCCGTCGGGAGCGTCGGAGAGGACCTCGAGCCGCTGCAGGGAGAGATCTCCGGGAAAGAGGCTGCAAACGTGCAATTCGTAGGCGAGGACGGTCTTTCCCTCCGCCCGGAAAGGGTTCGGATGGACCGGAATCTCCAGCGCCACCGGCAGTGTCGGATTCACCGAAGGCAGCGTCAGCTGGTACAGCTGGTCATGAATCTTCTGGTACCGCGTGTCGCCCTTCAGCGTCGTGATGTCGGGATCGGTACTGAACAAGGTGTAGTTCGGGAACCCCGACTCCATGGCGCGGCCCAGCCATTCAAAAGCCTTCTCCCGGTCCTTCAGCCGCGCGTAAGCGCGCCCGATCCGGAAACGGACGCCCGATTGCATCATCGGCATTCCGGCCAGCAGGGGATCGGCCTTCTTCAGGACCTCGATGGCCCGCGCTGCGTCTCCCATCTCCCACAGCGACAGTCCCCACTGATAAAAGGCGGTGCCATTGTCGGGCTCCTGTCCCGTCACGGCCTCGTAGGCCTTCGCAGCCTCGGCAAATCTGCCCGCTTTGTAAAGGGCCGCCGCGTCGCGCATGGCCTGGGAATCGGTCTGCGCGGGAGCCCAGGCCGGATAGAGCAGCATCAGCACCACCAACGCCACGACAAATCGCTTCATAAGCTTCTCCTTCAGGACACGCCGGCTTCCGGCGGATTCGTTGTCAATGGTGCAGCCTTTGTAATCCCTGCCGGATTGGTCCGCTATCGGAATCCTGCTCGGTCCCATCAGCTCCTCCGATTCTCCGGCGAGGCGCGGGGGATGTTCCTGAGCTTGACGCCGAGCCGCCAGCTCCACCTCGCCTCCTCGGGGCGGTAGCAGACCTTGGCGTCGCAGGCCTGATACCGGAGCGTTCCCGGGATCTCGAATTCCTGGTATTGCTCCGGTGCTTCCTGCAGGGAGGAGAGGAACTTGCGGCTGCGCCCGGGAACGATCAGATCCACGGAGACGCGCAGGTGTTTCTCGTAAACCGGAACGCTCTCGTGGATGACGGGAATCTCCAGGACCCGCGGCGCGGGATAAAGGGGCGGCCGGGTCTCGAATGGCGCCGGGGGCTCCAGGCGAAGCTCGAGAGGCAGGTACTTTTCGACGCCGGGCGCATAGACGTGCACGCCGTGCGGCAGGGAGATCTCCACGAACAGCGTGACGCGATTACCGGGAGCCGCGATGCGATCCGACTGCCCCGGCTGCGCGGTCAGGTGGCGCGAGCGCACGCGGCTCCCGGCGGAACCGCCCGGGTACAGGCTCCCCAGGACGTTGTTCGGAGTGTGGCGGTCGGAATAGATCGCCTCGAAGAACTTCGCGGTGATCCGCCCCTCGCGATCGATCACGAAGTAGCCGGGATAGGCCATGTCCTTCGGCGCGCTCCCGTCGCCCGCGCGATTGAAATCGGAATTGTCGGGGTCGAGGACGTCGAAGGCGCGAATGATTTCCGAGCCGGGATCGGCCAGCAGCGGATAGTCGATGTGCTGCGTTGCGGCGAATTCCACGAGCGTCGCAGGGGAATCGTAGGTCACCGCGGCCAGGCCGAGGCCGCGGCGGCGGAACCGCTGCTTCGCCTCCTGCAGCTCGACCAGCTGCACTTTGCAATAAGGTCACCAGTCCGCCGAACGGACGAAGAGGAGCACCAGCCCTCTGGGGCCGACGAGCGATTCGAAGCTTGACGGCCGTCCCGATTGATCCGTGGCATGGAAGGCCGGCACGTGGGCCCCGAGGGGCAGGCCCCGTGGCTCGACCAGGACCTCGGGCCCGACCTGCGGGCGGGAAACCGCCGGCGGGGAGAACAGGAGCAGCCCGGCGAGCGCCGCGACCACTCTCCGGCCCCGGCGATCGTGGCTTCCCGGTCGATTCATGGAGCCTTTCCCCCCGGAGCCATCATGATCATGAAAGCGTGAGGGCCCGGGTAAGCGATGAACGGCAGACCGCCCGAGCCGTCTCCTGTCGAGCCGATGTCTTCGTTGGTCAGGTTGGGGGCGTAGAACATGACGTGCGGAGGAAAGATCCTGGTCCTGCCGGTGGAAGGATCGAAATCGAGGTTGCCGTCGGAGAGCATGTAGGCCATGCCCGGTCGCCGCGGCGCGACGTAGCGTCCCGTGCGAAACCCCTCGGCAATCTCCGCCTCGATGGCCGGCAGGGGAACGCCTTTCGCCAGCAGCTCTCCGACCCGAAGCACCTTCGGCAGTATCGTCGCCGTGCCTTCAGCATCGTAACAGGTCGGCTTGCGGGAGAGCGGGTGATCGCGATTGACGATGCAGGTGAAGCCGTTCGTGCCGGGGCGAACCTGCACGAAGCCTTCCTTGTCGAACGCGTAGACGCCCGCTCCCTTGCGCAGGTGGGCGGGAGCGGCGCTCAGCGCCAGCTTCACCTCGGCATCACGCTCGAGAACCTCGGGACGTGCCGCCGCGGGGCCGGCGGGAGACCCCAATCTGGGCGAAGCCGCCAGAAGAAGCGGAAGGAAGCAAAGGCGGGCCAGTCTTCGAGGTTGTCTCATGGCAATCCTTATACGCGCCCGGAAACCGGGGCGCTGTCAGAATCCTGCTCGGATCGAACCGGCGGGAGAAGGGCGGAACCTGGACGGGGGGATGCCGAACTCGCGGCGAAAGGAGTGGGAGAAATGGCTGTGGCTCGAGAAGCCGAGCTCGAAGGCGAGACCGCTGAGGTCCTTTTCCCCGCGTCCCAGCGCCTCGACCGCGGCGCGCAGCCGCAGCCGCGTCAGGTACCGGTGAATCGATTCCCCGGTTTCCTCGCGGAACACGCGGCAAAGATGGAAGGGGCTCGTTTCCAGCTCCTTTGCAAGGCGCGCCAGGCGGACCGGCTCCCGGAAGGTCCGCCCCAACAGGCGACGGAGGTCCTCGGCCAGATCGCGGCGCACGCTTCGCCGGCCCGGCGGCGGTGGAGGTCCCACGGAAAAGCTGGCGGCAACGATGTCATCGGCCACCTGCAAGGCGGCTTCCTCCGCCCGTACCGGATCGGCCCCGCCGCCGGCTAGCAGCCGATCGAGGAGCCGCCGATAGCGGACAAAAGCCCGGTTCGGACAGGGCCCGGCCGGCAATGGGAAGGGAGCCTTGGCCGGCTCGCTCAAATCGGGCCGGTACCTCGACACGATTTCCCGCAGGACATCCTCCCGGAGAATGAGCGAGGTTCCGTGATCGCCGCACCCGCAGGGGTGCCGGGTCTGATAGGCCTCGAAAGAATTGAGGAAGGCGACTTTCATCGGATCGACGAGAACGCTGCCACGCGGAGAGTGAAGCTCGTAGGCGCCGCCGTGGACAAATCCGATGACGCTCCAGAATTGCCGGCGCTCCCCGGTGAGCCCGGTCGCGGTCTCCCGGCAGCACCAGCGGTTCAGGCGTACGAGCTGGCCGTCGAAAAGCCACTGGATATCGATTCCGGCGACATCCTTCGACGTCGACCCGAGGGGTGCGGGCCTGACCGGCAGCGAGGGTTTCATTCGTAAGCCTGATACGGACCGATGGGGCGAATGTTGCATGTCCAGGCATCGATGGGGCGGGCGAGTCAGCGAGGCCTCGGGCGCTTGGAGTAGATCCGCCGGCGGGCGGAAAGAAGCGAGCGGCGGGCGCGGGTCAGGGGAAGGTAATACGTAAGCTCAGAGACCGCTCTTCGGGATCGGCTCGCAGCGTCGCGGAGACCTGCTCCCTGCGGCCGAGGAAAGCATCGTGGATGAATACTGAGATGAAATTGCCGATTGCGGCCCCCGCCAGAACATCCGAGGGGTAATGCCTCTCCCCCTCGACGCGCGCCCAGGCGGTGCCGGCGGCCAGCGTGGTGAACAGGATCTTCAGGGAGGTCCGGCCGCTGCCGGGGAGATCCATGGCATCCAGGTTCCGCAAGCTCATCCCGTTGTATGCGAAGGCGCGGGTGCTGTGCCCCGAGGGAAAGGAATGAGTGTCGGTTTCGTCCGGTCGCTCGCGGCTGATGCTCTCCTTCATGAGGTTGGTGACGCTGGAAGCCGACCAGACGCCGCCCTCCTCGACCAGGAGACGCTCGAACCGGGAGCGCCAGGGGTAGCTTCCTCCGGGGACTGCCAGCGCGGTGCCCAGCATCGCCAGGGCGCACAGCGAGCGCAGGTCGTCGCTGGCGGCTTTGGCATGGTCGACGGACCCGAAGACAGGCGTGTTCTCGACCGCCCAGCTCGAGATCTTGCTGTCCCACCCCGCGGCGGCGATGACGGCCGCGCCCGCGGCGCCCCCCCAGGTGATCGGATCACGAAGGCCATTCAGGGAGGCGGTCTTCCATCGAGGCCCGCTCGGCCACAGTGGGAGGTCCGCGTCGCCTTCCTTGCGAATCGGGGTTGTGGCGCAGCCGGCGAGACCAAGCAGCAATATGACCGTGAGGCATCTCGCCGGCCGATCCATGCCGGGAGGCCGATTGAGGAAGCTCATCACACGACCCCGGTCCCAGTGGTTGCAGACGTCTGCCTGTGAGACGCCTCGAACGGACCGGATCCTTCGCGAGAAGGCCGCCGCCTCAGTCCGTCTCGATCCGCTCCGCCGGCTTTTGGTGGCTTCGCGCTCGTGCGATCCAGTGGGTGTAAAGAGGGACCAGCGCGAGTAATGCGAGGGTCACCGAAGAGGCAGGCAGGGTCCCCAAGGCCAGACCGCCTTTTTCGACCGGCTTCGTCAGGAGATCGCCAAAGGTGGCCCCGAACGGCCGCGTGAAGACGAACGCGATCCAGAACAGCGCGATTTGGTTGATGCGAGTGGCGTAATGAAGGAGGACGACCAGGCCGATGATCCCCGCGGTGACCAGCGCACCTCCCCGGTAGCTCAGATCCAGATCATCGCTCAGGAAATCTCCGAAAGCGGTGCCCAGGCTGTTGGAGAAGAGCACCGCGATCCAGTAGAGCAGCTCCTTTTCCCTCTCGAAAATCGGATAGACCTCGAGGTTTCTCTCCTGAAGGTACCAGACGGCGAGAGAGCCCAGAAGACAAGCAAGCAGGGGGCCGAGCCGGCGGTGTACCCGAGCTTGAAGGCTCGATCGAGGAGGTCGGAAACCTCCGTCCCGACGGTCGTGGTCCCGATGATGACCGCCCAGTGGAAGCACCCTCGAATCGCCCGGCTGGAGCCTCGAATCAAGATCGGCGCGCCAGGAACAGGCGTTTTGCCTTAAGATGAAGCCATGTGCAAACTTGGGATTCTTCCGAAGGAGAGAAGGGCATGATGAAACGAAAGGTGGTCTGGCCGTTGGCGCTGGCGGCGGTCGCCCTGCTGGCATCGTGGACGGGAGTCAGGGCGGCGGAAGGCAAGAAAGAGGAGAGCGAGCCGTTCAAGCGGCTCACCGTGGATGACGTGGCGAAGCGCGTGGGAAGTCCCGGGGTGCTCATTGTTGATGGCAACAATGACGATGTTTATCGCGACGGCCACCTTCCCGGAGCCGTTCATCTGCTGAGCCAGAACATCAAGGAAGGCGTGCTTCCCCCCGACAAGAGCGCGCCCATCATCTTCTACTGCCACAGCGAAAAGTGAATGGAGTGCCACAAGGCGGCCCGGCGGGCCGCTGAGCTCGGCTACAAAGACCTCTACATCATGCCGGCCGGAATCGTGGGATGGACCAAGGCGGGCAAGCCCGTGGTCAAGGGGGACAAGCCGAGCTGAGACGAAATCATCGGCTCTAATAACCAAAGGCCGTCGGAGATGCTCCGACGGCCTTTTGATTTCGGGGCGGGTTACTGTGCGGCGAGGAGTTTCCTGCCGATCTCAGCGAGCTCCGCTTCCAGCGCCTCGCTTTCGGTGCCTCCCTGCGCCAGATCCTTGCTTCCGCCGCCGCGTCCGCCAAGCCTGGCAAGGACCTCTTTCATCAGGGCTCCCATGTCGAAAGGCTGCCCAGGAGACTGCGCGAAAACGAGCGCGGCGGGACCGGCGCCGCTCGCCAGGAGCGCGACGACGCTGTCCGTTCCGCGCGTGCATTTCTGGGCCAGCAGGCGGATGAAGGCCTGGTCCCGGTCGAGAAACAGGCCGGTCACGACTTTACGTCCGTTCGCGGCGGGCGCCTCCGCCACAAGATGGCGCGCCAGGTGCCCGGCCAGCTCTTCCAGAAGCCGTTCCTGCGACTTGCGCGCCGTCTTCGCGTCGTCCTGGAGCTTGCGGAGATGCTGAGGGAGATCCCAAAGGTGCGCGGAGCACAGCTCCGCCGCTTCGGACAAGGCCTGGTAATCCCGCCGGGCGGTGGCTACGGCCCTTTGCCCACAGACGAACTCCAGGCGGACGGTCTGCCGGACCTTCTCGGTCCTGCGCAGCAGAATGCAGCCGATCTGTCCCGTGTTGCGGACATGGGTTCCCCCACATGCGGTCAGGTCGAAGTCCTGGATCGCGATCAATCTCAAGCGAGCCTTGCCGGCCGGCGGAATCTTCCTCAGGCCCAGCTGCAGCGCTTCCTCCTGAGTCACATACCGGATCCCGACCGGCAGGTTCTGCAGGATGATCTGGTTGGCCAGCTGCTCGGCGGACTGGAGCTGTTCCGCCGACAGCTCTCTGGTGTCGAGATCGATGGTGCATGACTCATCGCCCATGTGGAAGGAGACCGTCGGCGCGTCGAACAGGCGTATGAATGCGGCGGAGAGGACATGCTGGCCGGAGTGCTGCTGGATATGGTCGAGCCGCCGGGCTGCATCGACCTTGCCAAGGACGCGCATCCCCTGGCCAAGGCCGGCCGCACTCTCTACGACATGCAGGACCGCTCCATCCTCCCGATCGGCTACGTCGATGACCGCGCACCGGGTGGCTTCGCCAGACCCGCCGGATGGGGCAATCCACCCCGTATCGAAGACCTGGCCCCCGCTGGTGGGATAGAAGGCGGTGCGGTCGAGGATGACGGCCGACCGCCCGCTTCCCGGCAAGGCGAGGATCTCGGCTATCGCGCCATCGAATTCGTACAGGAAGCTGTCGTCGTAATAGAGCCGCTCGGTCATCGCGGTGCCTCCGGTGAGAGTCTCGCCGGATCGCGGGGTCCCGGTCAATCCTTCAGAGAGGGGAGGCCGAGCGTCTTAGGAGTCGGCCGGCACGCCTCGAGCGGCTTGTCATCCTTGCCGCGCCAGATGCGCCGTGCCAGCCCCGCCGGATGAATCGTCTCTTCGAGCAGGGCGACGATCACGCTCTTGTCGCAGTCCTGCGTCGCCAGGACGGCTTCCTGATGCTCGTCCTTTCGTGGATCGATCCACACGTCGACCTTGTCCTCGTAGCGTGCCTGACCGCGCCCATCGATCGGAATCCCGCACTGCCGCATGAACTGATCGAGCAGCGCCAGCGCCTTGCCTTCGTCTCCCTGCGTGGCGATCGCGAGCTGGTAGCGGGCGACGGCCGCGCGGCGATCCGCCGGCGTGCTCAACGGCACGACCTGGGGCTCGATCCGGTAGGAGAGGGGGGAGCCGACGTCGAAGGCGCGGGAAATCGCATTGCGCCGAGCCACCAGCCGGCTCGCCATGACCTGTTGCTGGAAGTCGGGCCACCGGGTGGCGGCTACGGCTGCCAGGATGTCCTGAAGTGGCAGGTCGATAATCTTGCGCGCCATCCACACCGCATCCGCATAGGTCACGTGATCGAAAGCCTTGGGCAGGTAGAGGACGTTCGCCGTGAATTTCACCTTGCCGCCGCGCCGGCGCACGTAAGCATCCCCGATCTTCAGCAGGTTCGGATTGCCGGAAATCTTGAGAGTCCCGAGCGAGGCCCCCATATCGTGCATGTACTCGACGTAGGTCGAGGAATGGCGATCGATGATGCCCCGGTTGTTGTCGTCTTTGACGTCTTTGTTCTGGATCCAGTAGCTGAGCACCGCAAGACCGCGCTTGACCCGATCCTCGAGTGCGCCCGCAGAGCTCATGGGACCGGCCCCCAGGCTCTGGATCTCGCCGGCCTCCGGCTCGAGCGAAACTTGCGATTCGTTGAAGGTCACAAACTCGCGGCCGAGAAGGGTTTTCTTCTTGATCGCGAGGGAAGCGAACGGCTCCTCTTGCAGGACCTTTTCCGTGATGACGCCGTGTCCTGCGACATGGGTGGAGACGTCGAAGTGGTAGGTGGATTTGAGCAGGCAGCTCTTCAGCTGATCCAGGCTCGCGATCTGCTTGCAAGGCTCGTCGGCGTCGCCGTGATCCTGTTCCTGCAGCACGAGCACCAGATCGCGAGGGCCTCCCTTGTTGGTATAGAGAGGGTCTGCGTACTTTCCTCCCAGCTCGACATAGAGGTGATTGGCGAGCGCCTCGGTCTGGACTTCCTCGCCCCACTTGACCTTCCACCTGATCCCGTAGAGATCCCGGGCGTCGATCTTCGGGGAGGTGGCTTTCTTCCGGATCCTCTCGAAGACGAGCACCCGGCGTGCCCGATCCAGCGAGTAGGGAGCGTCCAGCGCGCGGCTGACTCGGCTCTCGACGCGCTCTTCGAGAGCCGTCCACGCGGTTCCGTGCCGGGTCTTCAGTTTCTGCAATTCGTCGCCGGTATACCAGAGAAAGCTGTCGCTTCGGACATCCAGCCGCGATACCTGCTCCGAGGTGAGGCCCGCGAGCTGGGCCGGGTCTCGATAGGTCTTGCCGGTCGCCGGGTCCTGGAGATTGGCCGCCTCGAGCTTCGCCTCGGCCTCGGTGAGCGGCCGGCTGCGCTCCTCCGGCGACAGGTAAGGGAGCTTCAAGGAGAGATTGCCCAGAACGCCGAAGACGCCGGAGAGTTTCCCCGCCTTGCGCTGACCCTGGAGCTCGCTGCGCAGGCTGTAGAGCATCGACTTGATCGCCGGAAAGGAGGCCGCCTTGGCCGCCTCATCGCCGGACGCCGCGATCGCCGCAAACTTCTCGAGCGCCCCGTTGACGGCGCCGGCCATGGTCTCGAGCTCCTCCCGATCGTCGCCGTCGGCTGCCTGGGACTGGGTTCTCAAGCCAGCCAGATCGCTCCGGACCATCTCGATGAGAGCTTCGAGTCCCGCATCCGAGTACGCCACGGACACCCCGTGGGCCTCGAGCTCCCGATCGAAGTGCTCGATCTCGGTAAGCGCCGCCCCGGCCGGGCAGGACGACAAGATCAGCACCAGTAGGACCGCACCGGAGCGCAGATTCCGCATCGCTTTCACAATCCTTA
>DASTZC010000231.1 GCA_035764505.1 Candidatus Polarisedimenticolia bacterium | reverse complement strand
GCTCACGCTTGTTCGCCTCCTCCGCGCGCCAGATGCTCATCACGATCTCCACGGTGCGCTCGATCAGGAGCGAGAAGAGCACCAGCGTCGAGAATCGCGACGCGAATTCGACGCCGCTCAGATCGCGGAACTTCAGAGGCGGCCACATCGCGACCGAAGCCCCGATTGCCAGGGCGATCAGAATAGGTACCCACCTCAACAAGCTTTTCATCCCAAGCCTCCCCTTTCAGGTCGTGCCGATTACGCTCCCGGCGCGTTCTTCCGCCACGGCGCTCGGGCCGGTCCGATCGCTCAGGCGGACAGCGTGTAGTCGATGGTCCAGCCTCGCTTCTCCGCGAGAAGAGCAACCGCGCGCTCCGCGAGCGCGGAAATCGTCAACAGCGGGTTGACGCCGAGGGAGCGCGGCACGATCGAGCCGTCGCAGACATAGAGGTCCTCGTAGACCTGCTGCCCCGTCCTCCCGCGGAACACCTGGCCCCGGTCGTTGACGGCGCCGCCGCCCGAGTCATCGGCCATGATGCATCCGCCGAGTGGATGCACGGTCGCCACCTGATAGCCCGTCAGCCGGTTCCAGGAGGGGTTGGCCACGTAGGTCCCTCCAAGGGCTTTCGTGACCTCGAGCATCCTCCGGTTCGCGTTCAGCACGTTCTCCTGCCTGCCGAGACCCGGGTAGTCGATGCGAGGCCGGTCCTCCTTCAGGGTGATCCGCCCGTTGGCATCGTCGAAGGTCATGACGAGAAAGGTCTGTGTGTTGCGCATGGCGCCCTTGTAGGGACCCGAGGTGATGGTCTCGAGCTCCTGGCGCTTCTCGCGCGCCCGGTCGTCCCCGTCGGTGTCCTTCCCGGCCAGGGCGGCGTTGAGCATCAGCATGGCGGCGGAGGCCCGCGCGATCGCTCCGGGGATGGCGCCCTCCTCGACGATCAGTCCGGTGCGCTGCCCGGGATCCCGCAAGTCGATGACCGTGGTATTGAAAGGACCCACGGCGGCCCCCTCCTGGGGAGGCGTTTTTCCGAAGCCGATGCCATCGACCGGCTCGTTGCCGTTGTAGCTGTAGCCGAGGATGTCGCCGTTGCCCGAGAAGTGATGCCCCACCTTGTCGGACAGCAGCAGCCCCGCCGCCTGCGAGCGCAGGAGGATCTCCGTGGACCCCAGGGTTCCCGCCGCGAGAACCACCACATCGGCCGAGAGGGTGCGCGTCGCAACGGCGGCTTTCTCGTGGCCGGTCTTGAGGACCTGGTAGTGAATCTCCCAGCGCCCCTCCTTGCGCGCCAGCCTCCGGACGTCGATTTGAGTGAAGATCTCGGCACCATGCGCCCTGGCGTCGGGCAGGTAGTTCATGAGGGTCGTGTTCTTCGCCCAGAGATTGCAGCCGGTCACACAGTCGCCACATAGCGAGCAGGCCTTCTGATCCACGCCGAAGCGGTTTCGTCCGTCCGCGAAGGCGATCGCCAGCTCCGTGCGCTGGAACTTCGCTCCCATCTTGCTTGCGGCGCGCTCATGGAGGCCGGCTTTCCTGAGCCGGGGGAATGTATCGGGGTACGTCCGGGGATCAAGGATCTCCCGGGCGCGCTCGAAGCCGCGCGCCAGTCGGCCGTCGAGGTCCTGGCGCAGGGCCTCGGGCCAGCGGGTGTCCTCGAAGACCCGCCGATCGGGCGGGAAGCAGACCGCCGCGTTGATGAGCGAGGTGCCTCCCAGACCGCACCCGACCAGAACCGCGATGTCGTGGCTGTTGTGCACGTCGTACAGGCCGAGCCGCGATCCGGTGTGCGCGAGAGGCCCGTTGATCTGCAGCTCGTGCATCAGCTCGAGCTGGCTGTCCGGGTACTCGCCGGGCCAGCGCTCGCGGCCTCTTTCCAGCAGGCAGATCTTGCGCCCCGCCCTGGCCAGGCGTGAGGCGGCGATGCCGCCGCCGTAGCCGGAGCCTATCACCACGACTTCGTAGTGCTCCTTGATCGAGTCGAGCGGACTGGACAGGTGCATGAGCAGCTCCTCGACGGCGCCGCGGCGGCGGCCCTAGTTGTGCTTCTCCAGCTCCAGGAGGATCGTCGGAAAGACGTCCCGCACGGCTTCCTTGCCGACGAAGCAGTCCATGTGGGCGAACTTCGGGATCATGATGTGGGCGTACTGCTCCTTGCCGTTCGCCTCGCACAGGAAGCGATAGGTCTTCAGGCTTCCTTCGGGAAGGAACAACCCGTTGTCGGCCCCCTGAATGAAGGTGATCGGCATCTTCAGCCTGGCCGCGTTGGGAAGGTAGGTGTCCTTCCCCTTCGCGTCGACCACGCGGTCCTTCCGGATCATCAACAGGATGTGCTCGAAGCTCTTGAGGTTCGCCACACCGAACATCTCGTGCAGCGCGTCGTGCGTCGCCTGCGAGAGGTTGGCGTGCTTGTAGCTCTCTCCGAAGATGATCCGGATGTGGTGGCAGACGGAGTTCTGACACAGCTCCTTGGGGGGGTAGAGCTGGATGATGATCTTGGCCAGGCGGCTGCGCCAGTCGTCGGGAGGCCGGTTGGTGTCCATCTGGGTCTCCCCCAGCGCGGTCAGGAACGAGGCCATCCTCAGCCCAGCCTTGATCTCGTTGGCCGGGGCGGTGACCGGGAACAACCCCAGCTGGGAGCAGACCATCGAGCGCACTCCCTGCATTCCGGCCAGGACGGCCATCAGGCCGGTCATCGATCCGACACAGTGGTTCACCATCTGGACCGAATCGGCGCCGCTGATTTCCTGGATCGTCTGGATGGCGGCGGGCCAGTCCTTCCGGGCCACGTCATCGAGGGTGAAGAGCGATCCGGAGCTCGGCAGCTCGGGACTCGCCCGGTAGTCGAAGAGAAAGACATCGTAGCCGTTGGCGTGGAGGAACTCCGGGAGGTTCGTCTCGATCGTGTCGGTGTCGAAAGCGGTGGTGGAAGTCCCGAACCCCGGAGCCATCACGACCGGCCCCTTGTTCCCGCCGTGATACCGCTTCACCCGCAGCGCCACGCCGTCCGCCGTCTTGAAGTAGTGGACCTCCGGCGCGCCGGTCCTGAGGGGGCGTTTCTTACGCAGCGGGACCGGGGAGCCGTCGAAGGGGTTGGGCTTCGCGGCGATTCCGCCGTAGGTCTCGAACAGGACTCCGGCGAAGAACTTCCCGAAGGCGGCCGTTTTTTCCATCTTGACCCGAGGGTCGTCGACGTGGGTCACCTCCATGGTGGACATCTGCACCATGAAGTCCTTCGGGTCGATGTGCAGCATTCCCTTGGCGACGATGGCTCCATTGCCGCCGGCGCCTTCGGTGAGCGTGACGAACAGGGTCGTGGTGTCCGCCCAGGAGTCCATGCCCGACTTGTCGTTGTGGATGGCCTTGAAGCCGTGCATGTGGTACTGCTTCCCTTCCGCCGTCGCGATCGGGGCGTCATAGACCATCTGACGCGTCTCGACGTGGTCCGGGTCCTTCACGAAAAGCCGGAAGGTTCCTTCCGACACCGTCATCGGGTCGCGCGACAGCGCGGGTGCCTTCACCGTGCCCACGGCGCGGCAGAGATGACCGGGGTCGGCGAGCATCGCGTCGACATCCGCCGAGACGATGGTCAGCACGAACTCGAAGGTCGATCCCTCCTGCTTGCCGCGATCGGCGGCCTTCTGGAAGTCCCCTTTCTCCGCTTTGGAGACAAAACCGGCCATCCTCTCGGTGAAGCGGATCCCGGGGCGAGGCTTCGCCTGCGGATCGAGGGACGCGGGCGACGACGGCAGGGTGTAGTCGATGACCCAGCCCCGGTCCTTGGCGAGCAGGGCCATGGTGCGCTCGGCCAGGGCGGATATGGTCAGCAGCGGATTGACGCCCAGGGAGCGAGGCACGACCGAGCCGTCGGAAACATAGAGTCCGTCGTGGACCTCCGTCCCCATCGTGCCTCGATAGACCTGGCCTTTGTGGTTCACCACCCCCGCCGCCGCGTCTTCCGCCATGACGCAGCCTCCGAGCGGATGCACCGTCGTCAGGTTGTGATGGGTCAGCTTGCTCCACAGGGGATTCTTCACGAAGGTCCCCCCGAGGGCCTTGCTCGCCTCCAGCAGCCGGTTGCTGATCCGCTTGAAAATCGGCAGCTCGCCCACCTTGGGCCAATGGATGCGCAGCCGATCTTTCTCGAGCTGCATCTTTCCCGACGAGCCGTCATGGGTCATCACGAGGTAGGTCTGCGTGTTGGCCACGGCGCCCGCGTAAGGCCCCTTCACGAGGCTCTCCAGCTCCCGCTGCTTCTCGCGGAGCTCGTCGGCGGCGCCGCTGTCGGTGTCCTTGCCGAACAGGGCCGCGGCGCTCGAGATCGCCCGTCCCACCATGCCACCGACGGCCCCCGGGATTACCCCTTCCTCGATAATCATGCCGTCGTCCAGATTGGGCTTCTGCCGCGCGTCGATGATGCCGGCGATGCACGGGCCCGCCGGCTTCACCTCGTCGGCGTCACGCCGCCCCAGGCCCACGCCGCGTACCTTGGTGTCGGCGTTGTAGGTGAAACCGAGGACGTCCCCGTTGCCGCTGAACCGCTCTCCCAGCTTTTCCGACAGGGGCAGGCCCGCGGCCTTGGATCGCAGCAGGATCTCGGTCGATCCCAGGGTGCCCGCCGCCAGCACCACGACGTCGGCGGCGACGAACATCGTGGGAGCGTCGAACTTCTCCCGGCCCGAGCCGAGGACCTGGTAGTGGACGTGCCATGCGCTCCCCTGATGCTCCAGCCGGCGCACGCCGACCTCCGTGAAGATCTCGGCGCCGTGGTTCGAGGCATCCGGCAGGTAGTTCATGAGTGTCGTGTTCTTCGCGCCGACGTTGCACCCGGAGCAGCAATCCCCGCAGCCATTGCAGTGGTGCTGCTCGACCCCCACATGGTTGACTCCGTCCTTGAAGGTGACATTGATGTTGGGCCGGTAGAACTTCTCGCCGAGCTGCCCCGCCGATTTTTCCAGGGCCGCGAGCTTCGCGAGGGGCGGCTGATCCGCGGGGTAGGCCACCGGCTTGAGCATCTCGGTCGCGAGCCGGTAGCCTTCCTTCAGCCGCGTGTCGACGTCGTCGCGCAAGGCGCCGGGCCAGCAGGGATCCGCGAAGACCCGGGTCTCGGGAACGATCGATACGTTGGCATTGATCAGCGAGGTCCCACCGAGCCCGCACCCGACGACGACGTTGATGTCTTCGTTGACGCGGAAATCGAGCAAGGCGGTCCGCGAGCCGAGGTGGCCTGCCTTGGTGTCGACCTGGCTCTCCCGGACCACTTCCGGCTCGGTGTCCGGGTACTCACCGGGGATCAGCTCGCGTCCGCGCTCCAGGAGGCACACGCTCTTCCCCGCTCGGGCCAGCCGCGAGGCCGCGATACCGCCTCCGTAGCCGGAGCCGATGACGACGATGTCGTAGTGGTTCTTCATCTGATCGACGGGGCGGGAGAGGCGGCGCATTTCAATCCTCCGTGGGAAGGGATGGAGTACCGTCAGTTTTGGGATTTCTCCCAGGTCACCGCGGCCGCGACCTGGCCGAGGCGATACTGTCCCTGCGGAACGATGGCCTTGACCTTCGCGGAGCTGCCTTTGACTCCAAGCTCCGTGGCCACCCGCGTGCCGCCCTGGTCGGCGGTCTTCGCGTAATAGTCGTGCCACCAGAGGGCCGACTGCCAGATCGCCTCCGGGCAGCTCGCCGTCGAGGTGAGCCCCGGCGTCAGCTCGATCCCCGCCATCCCGAAGGCCGTTTCCACCAGCGCGGCGCCCGGCGTTCCCTGGCCGTCGTTCAGGGGATTGGCTTTGCTGCCCGCGCCCCAGAGAAACGCCAGCCACGGCAGCATCATCGAGGGAAGATCGAGGGCGTGGCGCCGGGTCGTCAGCTTCCGGATGTTGGAGACGATCCCGGCCGATGGCTCGGTGAAATTGATGACCGCCACGTTGGGGAATCTGCCTTGATCGTCGACCTGCTGGAAGGGCACGCGCCGGATGCCGTTGGACGAGGGGATGTCCGAGGAGTCTCCCCCGGCGGAGAGGGGCACGGTCAGGAAGGACCGCTTGGAATCCGCCAGACCGGCCATCGACCAGAAGCTGGGGAGCAAATCGTGGCGCAGATGGCTCTGCGCGACTCTCATCCGGAAGTCGCTCAAGGACGCTCCTCCGATCAGGATGATGGCGCCGGGCAGGGCGCGCTCGCCCAGCCAGTGTGCATTGCCGTCCTTCCCGCGAGCCACCGGCGCCTCTTTGACGAGGGGGTTTCTACGTGAAGCGGTCGAACGTCTGATGTCCATTCAGCTCCTCCGAAAAACGTGCTCGAACACCGGCGCGGGCATTCCGTCATGAGAGCCGCTCTCCCAGGAGCGGACGCGCACCCCCAGTCCTCCGCCGCTTTGCCACAGCTCCAGGGTCACGAAGTGGTCCTCGCCGCGCTCCCACGTCGACAGCTTCCTGACGGGAAGAGGGTGCAGGCCCTGGATCGATTCAGGCGGGAAGAGGTCGGGAGCGGGCTTCCACTTCCGCTTGTCTCCTCCGGTCACGAGGCTCATCGGAGAGGCGATGATCTCGACGATCTCGACATCCCCGGCCGTCACGACGCCCGCGACCCTGCCGTAGTGCACGTCTCCGGTCAGGATGACGACAGACTGGGGCGCCTCCAGGAGGGCGCGGCACAGCTCGGCGTATTGCTCGAAGTCGGGGAGGTTCCAGTCAGCCACCTTTCCCATCAGCCCCGCCTTCTCATGGAACAAAGGCTGGCCAATGATCAGGATCCCGGGCGATTTCAGCTGTCGGATCCATGAGACCAGCCGCTGCATGTCGGCGGGCGGGATGAAGGTGGTCCGGTCATCGCTCCGGCCGAGGCGGGAATCGACGACGAAGATCTCGAGATCGCCGATGACCATGGGCTGGGGACGCACCGGAGGAGCATCGGTCTGAAAAGCCTTGAACAGGCGGGAGGCTATCTCCCACCAATCCTTGCGTCCCTGGTCGGTCCAGGTGTTGGTGGAGAAGGACGACGGGTAGGGCGCGTTGTTCCAGAATTCATGGTCATCCGAAGTGAAGATCGCCGATCCGTCGGAAAGGAGGCGCTCGAAACCCTGCAGCTCCCCGGACTGACCCCAGGCATCGGCATAATTGCGCAAGAACATCCCGGCCAGGTCGTTCTTGGTGTGCGGCACGAGGAACTTGTACCAGGGAGAGTCGAGGTAGACCTGATCGCCGCACAGGATCTTCAGATCGGGACGCAACCCGCCGGGGAGGCTGCCGAAGCGGTTGCCGAGACTGCCCCCTTTGTCGGTCCTCGCGCAGAAACAGGAGCCAAGCATCAGGATCAGAGGAGGCTCCTCGACGGTCGGCAGGCGATTCGGCAGCGTCGACACGATCGCCGAGGCAACCTCCGCGTCATCCGCGTAAAGCGATACGGGCATCCTTGCCTTCGGCTGAAGGCCGTTGAGCACGACGCGGGCCGATAACACCCCTGCATCGCCGTCGGGGGTCAGCCAGGACGACCACTCCTGGATCGCGAACTTCCCACCATTGGCCTGAATCCACGCCTGACCCGGCTGCGCGGGAGGACCGTTCAGGGACACGGCCAGAGCCAGCGCGGTCGCATCCGATGCCGTCGCGACTCCGGGAACGAGATGATAGGTATTCATGCTTTTCCGCCGCCCGGCCACAACTCCGATCTGTGCGAGAAGTCTCGTCAGTCATATAAACGCCCGGGGAGAGAAAAGCGCACGAACTATTTTGGGGGAATGGAGGGGTGGAGGACCTGGCGGGGATCGAACGCTATTTCATCTTGGCGAGGAGCGCCTTGTAGCGCGGCATGTCGTGCAGGTTGTTGAGGTCGTCGTCGTTCTCGATCCAGGCCTTCTGGGCAAAGCCGTTGGCGACGGCCTTCTCCAGGTAGGTCATCGCCTCTTCCTTCTGTCCGTCGATGCTGTACAGGCAGGCGACGTTATAGAGGGTGCCGGTGTCGGTGGGGTCGATGGCGACGGCGCGGCGCGCCCGTTCGAATCCTTTCTCCTTCTGGCCGAGGGACACCAGCGCGCCGGCGCTCAGGTAAAGCGCTCGCGCGTCGTTGGGATTTGCAGCGAGCTGGTCGTCGACCAGGCGGACGACCCGGCGTTGCATCTCGTCCGCCTCGGCGTTGCGACCAAGCGCTGCGTAGACGCCGCGCACCAGGGCGGGTGCCTGGTAGTCTTCCGGCCGCATCTTCATGGCCTGCTCGAACAGGTGCGCCGCCTGCTCGCGCAAACCCTGCGCGAAGCAGCTGCGCGCGTAAAAGTAGTAGGCCTCGAACAGGCGCGGGTCGAGCCGGATGGCGGTCTCGAACTCGCGCGCCGCGCCGGCGTAATCCTTGCTCAGGCTCAGCGCCAGGCCGCGAGAGGCGTGTGATTCCGCCAGATCGGGGGCCAGCTCGAGCGCCTTCTGGGAGGCGTCGTTGGCCAGCTTCAGCTTCGCGGGGGTGCTCTCACTGTACATGTACTCGTAGGAGGCGACGTCGGCGAGACCGCACCAGGCCAGCGGGTATTTCGGGTCCATGTCGATCGCCTTGAGGAACATCTCCCGGCCGGCCCGATAGTTCCGCGCGCCGCCCAACCAGTGGAAGCGGCGGCCGCGCAGGTAGGCCTCGTAGGCCTTCGAGTTGCTCGCCGGCACGCGCTCCATGGCCTGCGCCTCGGTGGGCGTCAGCTTCACCTTGAGCGAGTCGACAATGCGGTGGGAGATCTCGTCCTGCACCGCGAAGACGTCCTTCACCTCGCGGTCGTACTCCTCGGACCACAGGGCATTGCCATCGGACGTGCCGACAAGCTGCACGTTGATGCGGATGCGCTCCCCCGCCTTGCGCACGCTGCCTTCCAGCACGGTGGCCACGCCGAGCTTGCCGCCAATCTCCTGCACCGGGACCTGCTTGCCTTTCAGCGCGAAGACGGTGGTGCGAGCCGGTACCTTCAATCCCTGGACCTTCGCCAGCGCATTGATCAGCTCCTCGGTCATTCCGTCGCTGAAGTACTCGTTGTCGGGATCCGAGCTCATGTTGACGAAGGGAAGCACGGCGACGGAGGCGATGTTGCCGGGGGCGGTGCCGGGGAGTCCGGGCGGGTGCGAGCCGGGAACGCCGGGAGGATTGGGAACGCCGGGTGGAGTCAGCAGGCCCCCCTGTCCCACTCTCACGCCATCACTATTAATGGTGACAGCGGGGACGGGCCGCTGGCGCGTGAAGATCACGACCACGACACCCAGACCGATGCATGCCATGAAGCCGGCGAAGACCAGGTTGCGGATGGGTGTAGGCGCCTTGACGGGTGGCCCTGGCTGCGCCTGGTACGGGATCGGTGTCTGGCTCTGATACTGCGACGGCACCTGGTACTGATACGGTACCGGTGTCTCACCCGAGGGTGGACGGACCGCCGGGACTCCGGGGACGCCAGGTCCGGAGCGCGGAATGAGCTGGCCCGACAAGGCGTCACTGGAGCTGCTGCCGCTCTTGATATCCTGCAGCTCGTTGCTGATGTCCAGGGCCGACTGGTAGCGCCGTCGCGGCTCCTTCTCCAGGCAGCGCCGCGTCACCCATCCGAGGTGCCCCGGCAGGTCGGAGCGGATGTCGCTGATCGAGCGCGGCTGGTCGCGCAGGATGGCGGAGGCCAGCTCCGCCGAGCTCTCCCCCGCAAAGGGGCGCTTCCCCGTCTCCATCTCATAAAGAATGATGCCCAGAGAGAAGATGTCGGTGCGTGAGTCGACCGCCTTCCCCGATACCTGCTCGGGCGACATGTAGGGCACGGTCCCGATGACTTTGCCCTCGCCGGTGGCGAGGGTCCGTGTCTCCTCGAGACTGCCCTCCGGGATGGCGTCCTTCGGCAGGAGGAGCTTTGCCAGGCCGAAGTCGAGGACTTTCACCCGGCCGTCGGGCGTCACGATGATGTTGGAAGGCTTGAGGTCGCGATGGACGATGCCGCGCTCGTGCGCGGCCGCGAGAGCCTCGGCCAGCGGGATGGCAATCTGGTAGATCTTGTCCAGGCTGAGACCGGAACCCGGAATGATCTCCTGGAGCGTGCGGCCCGTCACCAGCTCCATCGTCAGGAAGTGGACCCCTTCGGCCTCCTCCACCGAAAAGATGGTGACGATCCCCGGATGGTTGAGCGCCGCCACTGCCTTGGCCTCACGGCGGAAGCGCTCGAGCCGCTCGGGGTCGGCCGTCGCCTCTTCCGGGAGGACCTTCAGCGCCACCTTGCGGTCCAGCTTGGTGTCGAGCGCCTGGTACACCACCCCCATCCCGCCCCGCCCGATCTCCTCGAGCAGCCGGTAGTGCGACAGCGTTTTCCCGGGTGACAGGGTCATTCGGTCGTATCCCTCTGGGCGAGAAGGATATCATGGCCAAAACAAAACCATGGGAAACGACGTACCACCTCACAGGACTGCTTAGTGGAGAGGGGTAACTGGTGAAATCCAGCACATTCAGTACTCTTGCGCGGTTCTTCTGCACTCTGGCTTTGGCCGTCAACGCAAACGGATTGTCGGCTCAAACGCCGGACACGGAGAAGGTCGATACCACGAGTCAAGACAAGCAACGAGTGTCACGTTTCGAGAAACAGGTTGATGAGTTTCGCGGCCTCCTCAAGATCCCCGGCATGTCCGCGGTCATCATCAGGGATCAAAAGACACTATGGACCGAGGGGTTCGGCTTCGCCGACCTCGAAAAGCGCATTCCCGCTAGCGCCGATACCCTTTACCACATCGCCTCCCTGACCAAGACATTCGCGGCGACCCTGGTCATGCAGCTCGTCGAGCAGGGGAAACTTGACCTGGATGAGCCGATGTCCCGTTACTCGGGCGATTTCAAGGATGACTCGGTCCGCATCAAGCACCTGTTAAGCCATACCTCTCAAGGGACGCCCGGAGAGCGATATCAGTACAGCGGGGATCGCTACGACTACCTGACGGCCGTCATCGAGAAGAAGACCGGAAAGCCGCTGCGCCAGGTGATGGTCGAAACTTTCCTGGACCCATTGGCGATGGACAGCAGCGTTCCGGGTCACGACGTCGCGGACGACGCGAGAAAATGGTCGGCTCTGGGCAAACAGAACCTCGAGCGCTATGCAAGCAACCTGTCGAAGCTGGCTCAGCCCTATACGCTTTACGGCGACGGCGAGGTGATTCACGTCTCCTACCCTCCCAGGGATTCCTTCGGCGCGGCTGCCGGGCTGCTATCCACCGTTCTGGACATGGCAAAATACGACGTGGCGATTGATCAGCATCGGTTTCTGAAAAAGGAGACGCAGGAGAAGGCCTGGACGGCGTTCGTCTCGAACAGTGGCCGGCGACTTCCTCATGGGCTGGGCTGGTTCGTCAGCGATTATCAGGGAGTCAGGCTGATCTGGCATTTCGGGAACTGGGGCACAGGTTTCTCCGCGATTTACCTCAAGGTGCCGGGGAAAAATCTTTCGCTCGTCATGCTCGCCAACAGCGAGGCGCTCAGTGATCACCAGTTCGCAGCCGGGAGCGAGGACATCACCAGTAATGTTTTCGCCTGCACGTTCCTTCGCCTGTTCCTGTTTGAAGACTCCAAGGGAGGTGAATGCGAGCGTGATTCCCAATCAGCCCTGGCGAAGTGGCTCAAGATACGCCGGGCCCGGGCGCGCGTGCCCATCCAATTGGGACCTCAGACCCTCGACACCTATGTCGGACAATATCAGCTTGAGACGCCTCCCAATCGAATCCTCACCGTGAGCCAGGAAGATGGGAGGCTGTTCCTGGACATCCCCAGGAATTCCAAGTCCGAGCTGTTCGCGGAATCAAAGTCGAAGTTCTTTCTCAAGGTGCGACCTCTTCAGGTGGTATTCGTCAAAGAGGGAGGACGAGTCACACGTCTGGAGGCTGTCTCCGATGGGCAGACCTTGCGCGCAAAGAGGCTCAAATGAACACGCCATTGCGTTTCGAGTCGAAAGATCCCCATTTCGAGCAGCGCGTGCAGGTTCAGCGTGTCATGAGACCGCTTCTGGCGATGGTGCTCGGAGGGTTCCTCGGTGGTGCCTTTCTCTCGCAGGCCGCGCAGCCGGCGCAGCCCGCGCAGCGACCTTTGCTGGCGCCGGCACCCGATTCTCCCATCGCCGTCGCGGGGGTTACGGGGAGCCTGGCGCTGGGCGAGCTGAATCAGGACGGCAAGCCGGATCTGGTGGTCGCGAGTAAGAATGGCATCAGGGTACTGCTCGGCCGGGGCGACGGGCGGTTTCGCATCGTGCCCGGCGGTCCCCTGCCCCACCAGGCCACCGAGATGTTGCTGCGCGACCTCAACGGCGACGGAAGGCAGGACCTGGCTCTGGCGCATCACGACAGCTACGATGTGATCCTTCTCTTCGGCGATGGCAAGGGCGGCTTCGCCCTCGCCCCTGCTTCCCCGCTGACCATGAAAAAAGGCCAGCACCCGCACACGCACGGCCTCCTTGCGGGCGACCTGAACGGCGACAGCCGCCTGGACATCGTCAGCGTGAACAGCACCGACAACGATGTGTCGGTCGCCTTCGGTGACGGCAAAGGCCGCTTCGAACCCGCCGCCACGTCCTTCCCGGTCGGCGCCAGCCCTTATCCCGGAGCGCTGGGCGACCTCGACGGGGACGGCGATCTCGACCTGATCGCCACCACTACGGAGCGCCGCGAATCATCATCGGCGCGTGCGCTGACGGTCCTCATCGGCGACGGGCACGGCGGGTTTCGCGCGGCCCCCGTTCCGCTGCGAACAGCCTCGCCATGGTTCGTGGCAATTGCCGATTTGAATGGCGACCGCAAGCCCGATCTGGTGGCGACCCATGCTGAGCGCAGCGAGCTGACCGTCCTGGTTGGAGACGGCAAGGGCGGCTTCACGGAGACGGCCGGCTCGCCGTTCGACCTCGGCCACGCGGCATGGCACCTTGCGGTCGCCGATGTAAACCGGGACGGCAAATCCGACGTGCTGGCCGCCGCGGGCGAGGGATTGCGCGTCATGCTTGGCGACGGTCGAGGTGGCTTCACCCCGGCGCCCGGCTCGCCGTTCGCCACCGGCAAAGGAGCATGGCAGCTCGCCGCCGGAGACGTGAACGCCGACGGCAAGCCCGATGTGGTGACGAGCAGTCTGGATTCAGAAACCGTGACCGTCCTGCTGAGTCGATAGGTGCGGAGAGCGGTCTGCGCTCTGGTGGTCGTCGTGCCGGCGATCTTCTCGGCGTGCGCTTCGGTTCCCGTGATGAAACCCTTCTCCACGGACGCCTGCAGTATGTTCCCCGACCGATCGCCGCTCGGCAAGGCAGACTGGTGCCGGTGTTGTCTCGCTCATGACCTCGCTTATTGGCGAGGCGGCACGGCCGATGAGCGCCTCAAGGCCGATCTTGGTCTCAAGCGCTGCGTGCTCTCTGCGACAGGCAGCGGCAAGCTGGCAGATCTAATCTTCGCGGGTGTTCGAACGGGTGGCGGTCCCTATTTCTTCACTCCTTATCGGTGGGGCTATGGCTGGTCGTTCGGCCGGATGTACAAACCGCTGTCCGCCGCCGAGGAGGCGCAGGCCTCTTCTCAGCGCGAAGACTATCTTGCAACCAACCCACGCCTGGTCTGTCCGGACTCAACTCACTAATCCAGGCCTCACGGCCATGCGTACTCTCAGGCACAACCTCCTACGGTTAATTCCGGAGGTGTTTCCGAGCTTACGGATGCGAGAATGGCGATTGGGGAAGGACAGGCGATTCGCTGGAGGTCACCAAGATGCCGGAACGATGGCGAATCGTTTTCGTGTGTACCGGCAATGCGTGCCGCAGCCAGATGGCGGAGGGCTGGGCGCGAAAGCTTTGGCCCGAGAAGGTCGACCCCCGGTCCGCGGGCGTGCTCCCGACGCGGCTCGATCCGCGCGCCGTGCGTGTCATGGCGGAGCTCGGGATCGACATCTCGAGCCAGCGCTCCAAGCATATCGAGGAGCTGGCCGGATCGGACATCGATTGGGTCGTCACGGTTTGTGACAATGCCAAGGCGATGTGCCCGACTCTTCCGGACGATATCCGGCGCATCCATGTCGGCTTCGACGATCCGCCCTCACTCTCGCTGAAGGCACGCAGCGAGGAAGACGCTCTCAAACATTACCGCCGGGTGCGCGACGAGCTCCGGGAGTTCGTCATGGGGCTCCCCCGGCTTCTCGGCAAGTCGGATCCAACCGATACCCGAGAGCCCGGCGCCTGACATGCGCTCGTTGCTGCTGTTCGCGTCCGGGGCCGCACTTTATCTGGTGTCGGCGCTGTGGGCGTCGGCACGGGCGCGCCGCGAGCTCTTGTCGAATCACGCGATATCGCGAGCAACTTTCGGTGCGGCGGTATTCGCCTACGCCTCGCTGTGGTCGGCTGTCCTGCTGGGCGCCTTGTGGAGTGCGTGGAGCCTGCCGATCCCTACGCTTGCGAGTCGAGTCCTGGGTGGAGCGTTCGCAATCCTCGGGATGACTCTCCACCTGGCCGGCAGGTCGAAGTTTCACACGGTTGGAACGGCCTGGGGGCTCTCCATGCCTTCGCTCATCACCACGGGCATCTATCGCTACATCCGGCATCCGCAAAACGCGGGTCTGGGCCTCCTCATGTTGTCGGCAGCGGTACTCGGCAGGTCGGGCGCCGCTCTGGCTCTGGTGCTGATCTACGCAGCAACCTGCGTTCTCTGGCTGCGCGTCGAGGAGCTGGCGCTCGCGACGCGCTTCGGCCCCGATTACTACGAATACCGCAAGACGACCGGTGCGGTTCTGCCGCCCCTCCGGCGACTGCTCCCAAGCAGGCGCAGGATTGCCAGACAACCGAACACCGGAGACGGCGAGGCTTCTTTGTAATCAACCGCGCCGATACGCCTCCTCCAGCACCTTGAGGTCGAGCTTCTTCATCGGCATCAGCGCCTCCATGACCGCATCAACCTTCCTCGGCTCCTGGCTGGTCGTCATCTTTTCCAGGAACGCGGGGACGATCTGCCAGGAGATGCCGTATTTGTCCTTCAGCCAGCCGCACTGCTCGGCGGCCGGCTCGGCGGAGAGCTTGCTCCACAGATCGTCAATCTCCTGCTGCGTCTCGCAATTCACCATCAACGAGATCGCCGGTGAGAACTGGAACACCGGACCGCCATTCAGCGCCAGGAATGACTGCCCTTCGATTTCGAACAAGACGGTCATCGCCGACCCTTTCGGCCTTCCGGCCCCTTTCGAGGCCGCATCACCATAGTGAGTCGTCCCCCGGATCTTCGAGTTCTTAAAGACCGTCGTGTAGAACTTCACCGCCTCCTCGGCGTTGTCATCGAACCAGAGACAAGGAGTAATCTTCCGCATACTTCCTCCTTTCGTCGGCGGACGGCACGGTCAATCCGCTCATGCGATCATTCTCCTACCGGTTGCCGCTGCAGTCACGGATCGGCTCCGGAATCCCTCCGGGGCGATGAATCAACAGGCGCTCAAAATTGGGGAGTGAGGCGCTGGCGGCAGATAATCCAGATGGTGCTGCGACGAAATCAGGCTCTCGGTCGAACCAAGCAGCTTCTTCGGAGGTAGAAAATGGCTACCATCAGATACATGGTCCGCGATGTCGATCGTGCCATCGCCTTCTACACAGGACACGCCGGGTTCAAGCTCGACAAGCAAATGGGACCAATCATTGCCATGGTCAAGAAGGACGACCTGACGCTTTGGCTCGCCGGACCTCAGAGCTCGGCCGCCCGCCCGATGCCCGACGGGCGCCGTCCCGAACCGGGCGGATGGAACCGCCTCGTCATCGAGGTCGATGATCTCGTCTCGCGTGTTGCGGAGATGAAGCGCAACGGCATGCGCTTTCGCAACGAGATTGTCGAAGGCCCTGGAGGCAAGCAGATTCTTCTGGAAGATCCCGACGGCAATCCGATAGAGCTTTTCGAAGCTGCCGCCTAGCTCGGACGGCACGCCGCCTGTTCGCTGAGGTCACCTTCCTGAAGCGACTCACGGGGTAACCAACCGGCCGCAACCGGGTCGATGCTACTTAATAATGATGCGGTCCCTCCGAAAGAAGGGCTCTGGATCTTTGACATATATCCGTTACGGATATAGTATTCCGGCATGGTGAAGAACGTACTGAACGCCCCTCTCACCCCCGCGGTCTTCCATATCCTCCTGGCGCTCTCGGCGAAGGAGCTTCACGGCTATGCCATCATGAAGCAGGTCGGGGCCGATTCCCATGGCAAGGTGAAAATGGGGCCGGGGACCCTCTACGGCTCGCTCGGCCGCATGCTGGACGCGGGTCTGATACGCGAGAGCGACAAGAAGGTCGACCCGGAGCTCGACGACGAGCGCCGGGTTTATTACACCCTCACCGGTCTCGGACAGAAAACCCTCGCGGCGGAGCTGGACCGGTACCGTGAGGTCGTCGCCGTCGCAAGGCGGCTATCGCCGAAGCCTCTCGCGTATGGCGTATGAGCTTTCAATACGCAGGTACCGGCACTGGTACGCGCGGCTGCTGCGCCTCTATCCGAAGCCGTACCGCGAGCGCTTCGGCAAGGGGATGGAGCAGACGTTCAACGATTTGTGCCGCGAGCGCGCGGAGGAACGAAAGGGACTGTTCGGCCTGGCGGTCTGGGTATTCATCGAGACATCATCAGGAATCATTGGAGAGAACATGACGACGCTTGGCATTCAGAATCGAAACATACTCCGCATCGCGATCGGGACCGGGCTCCTGCTGATGGTGCCCCTGGTGGCAATGCAGCTCACCGAGGACGTCGTGTGGGGGCCATTGGACTTTCTGACCGCGTTCGGCTTGCTGTTTGGAACGGGTGCCTCGTTCGAGCTGCTGCGGAGGAGAGGTGGCATGGCGTACCGCCTGGCCGCCGGCATCGGACTCGCCGCATCGCTCCTGCTGGTCTGGGCGAATCTCGCCGTCGGCATCATCGGGGACGAGGGCAATCCCGAAAACCTGCTGTTCTTCGCAGTGCCTCTCGTTGGAATCATCGGCGCTGCCATCGCGCATTTCCAGGCGCAAGGAATGGCGCGAACCCTGTTCGTCATGGCGATCACCCACGTGCTGGCCACGGCAATCGCGGTCGCCATGTCCCGCTTCGAGCTGCGGGAAATCATGCTCAACGGCATCTTCACCGCCCTGTTTGTCGCCTCCGCGCTGCTGTTTCGGCGCGCTGCGCAGAACAGCGACTAGATCCCATTCCATACCTCAGCCAAGAGTTGCAGGCCCTTTCCGGCAGGCGGCACATCCTTGACCTCACAGCATGACGGGCCGAGCATGGTTCGGTCGAGCCTGACCTTGACATCAAGTCCGTATATGCATATATGTGAGTGTTCGGGATCCTCGCAAGGCCAGGATCAATTACCTGAAGCATGGTATTCACTTCTCAGATGCCGAGGCTGCCCTGTTCGATCCGATGGCGCTCACCCAGGAAGATGTCACATCGGCATCGGAACGACGGTTCGTAACGATAGGAATCGATCACTTAGGACGAACCGTGGTCGTCGTATACTCCCAAAGGGACGAAGACCTGCGGCTCATCTCGGCCCGTCATGCCACTCGGAGGGAGCGCCGGCAGTATGAAGAAGGAATACGACTTTAGCAGTGCAAGACGAGGCCCGGTGGTGAAGTCGTCGGGGAAGACGCGCATCACGATCTTTCTGGATGACGACATTTTGGATGCATTTCGTAAGCGGGCCGAGGCCTCTGGGCGCGGCTACCAGACGATGATCAACGAGGCATTGCGGACTGCTCTCGCAGAAAGCCCCCAAGGGATAGACGCCCAGACGATTCGTCGCATCATTCGCGAGGAAACCGCGGCGTACAGGGCAAGTGGTGCCGGTCTTGGAACCAAGCGCACTCGCTCTTCGCGCAAACGCACGGGATAACGTCGCAGCTCCGGGTAAGCTCGTAAGATTCTTCTCCTGCTGCCCCGAATCTCCTTACTCTTTTCCTTGCAGCACTTGCACTCCGACCCTATATTCTTCGCCGCGGCTCGGCGTCGCAAGGCCCGAGCTTTCGGCGGAGGTGGAGAAGGTGGCCGGCGGATTCCTGGATGCGAGGCGATCCTACCTGGCCGCCATAATCAGCTGCCTGCTGATTCCGGTGGCGACGATCGTGGGGGCCGCGGCGGCCCATCTCGTCGATCCGGAGATGGCCAACGGCACCACGAACTACACGCGCAACTACCTGCTGCTCGATTGGACCCAGAAGGGCGTGTTGATGGGGACGGCCGGACTGTCCTTGGTCCTGTGGATTGCCTGCTGCTGCTTTGTGCTGAGGGCCAGAAAGCGATCCCTCGGATGGATTCTGCTTGCCGCTGCGGGTCCCTTCGGACTCGTCGTCATTGCTTCGTTGAAGGATCGATCGCCGGAGCCGCGCGACCTATATCAGCGATTCCTCAGCAATCTCGCCATCGGGTGGCGCATCCTCTTCGAGCTGGCGGTGTTCGTCCTGGTCTGGGTCCTCTCGTACGAGGCAGTGGTGCTCGAGCGGAACATCTTGATCCAGATCGAATCCTCCACCACCGGAACGCCGGTCGCCACGATCATCGATCGTCAAAACGCCTCCAGCGGGATGTACGCAGCCGGAGAGGGAATGGAAGCACTCTTCCTGGTGGCGATGCTCTACCTGCTCCGCCCACTCCTCTTCAATCTCGCGGGCGGGCTGTTCGCTTCGCGACGGCCGGCGGCACACCCCAGCGACCACCGCGCGTAAGAATCGTCATCCGCAATTCGTAGATCGCCTTGGAGGCAAGGGCTACGACCGTCGCCACGAAGGCAATGGTCCCGAGGTGCGCCGCCCTATTCCGGCACCCCGGCTTCGCGCAGTGCGTCGCCCAGCCGGGCCATCCGCTCGGGCGTCGTGATGTTCCCCGACATCAGGCCGCTGAGGGTCAGGCCCGGCTGCAGCTCCAGCGCTACCTTGGCCGCCGCGCGCGCATCCTCCATCCTTCCGAGGCGGGCCAGCGCCGCCGCCTGCACGTAGCGCGGCACGCTGAAGCGTGGATTCGCCGCCGCCGCACGGCTCGCGGCGCTCGCGGCTTCCTCAAAATCTCCAAGGAAAAAGGCTGCATACGCCAGGCCGATGTAGGGCAGATAGATCAGCGGATCGTACGGGCCGAGACGGATACCTATCCGGGCATGCTCGGCCGCTTCGCGGTCCAGGCCTTTCCAGGCGCGGACGATCGAGCTGAAGCCGAAGGCCAGTGCCGAGGAAGGGCTGAGCGCCAGGGAGCGATCGAGGGCGTCCAGGGCCAGGTCGTAGTCGCGCTCCAGGATTCCGACGACGAAGCCCCCCATCGCCAGCGCCATCGCGTCGTCGCTCCCCGCCTCGATCGCCGCGTGAGCATGGCAGATCCCTGCCTGGCGTACGTCCGCTTCCAACCCGCCACGCAGATAGCGCTGCTCGTGGCACCAGCCGATGAAGCCATGTGCCGCGGCATAGTCCGGCTCGAGGCGGATGGCCTCCTCAAGGAGAGGCAGCGCCCGGTCGGCGTCTTCCGGCATGGCGGTGGACGCGAAAGGCAGCGCGCGCAGGAACAGATCGTAGGCGTCCAGGCTCTCGGGGCGCTTGCGGCGGGCCCGCTCGATCTCCGCCTTGCGCAGGGTCGGCTCGACCGCCGCGATGATGCTCATCGTCATCTGGTCCTGCAGCGCGAAGATATCGCCGAGCGTCCCTTCATACCGGTCCGCCCAGACCTGCGCGGCGGTGTCGGCCGCGGCAAGGTGGCCGGTCAGGCGCACTTTGTCGCCGGAGCGCCGCACGCTGCCGCGCAGCACGTAGCGCACCCCCAGCTGCCGGCCGACGGTCGGCACGTCCACCACCGTCCCCGTATAGAGATAGGTTGAATTGCGGGAGATGACCAATAGCCACTTGATGCGCGACAGGCCGGTGATGATCTCCTCGACGATGCCGTCGGCGAAATACTCCTGGGTCGGGTCGCCGCTCAGATTGTCGAAGGGAAGGACGGCGATCGAGGCGCGCTCCGCCAAGCCGGGGCCGGTGCGAGTGATCAATGACGGAGCTGCGGCGCCGGAGCCGGGGCCGGAAGTCGGCCGCGACCCGCGCATACCCTCGAGATTCTGCAGGTCGCTGCTCACCTCCAGCGCCGATTGATAGCGCCT
>DASTZC010000230.1 GCA_035764505.1 Candidatus Polarisedimenticolia bacterium | reverse complement strand
CGACAGCTTCGGACAGGTCGTGGAGCGCTATCGGTACGACGCCTACGGCCAGGTGACATTCCTCTCCCCGACCGGAACCCCCCTCACCGGCTCGGCGGTGCTCAACAACGTCCTGTTCACTGGCAGATATCTCGATGTCGAGAGCGGCCTCTACTATTTTCGGGCACGCACTTACCATCCCTATCTCGGCAGATTTCTGCAGCGCGATCCTCTCGGCGAGGCCGCTTCCCTGAACCTCTACAGCTACGTCTCCAACAATCCGGTGAATCGCATTGATCCGAGCGGCATGGCCGATATGACGCCCGAGCAAATCGCGGATACGGAGCGGGCGCACGCGGCACTCAAGGCGGGAATCGGGCGCGAAGGCGCGAGGGCCATGGCGGACTACGATATGGGAGTCGTCACGGGCGCGCAAGGACGCGACATGGAAGGAGCCTATCGGGCGGGTGTCGCGAGGCTCTCGGCTGAAGCGTGGGCCCGCTGGAACGCTCGCCGTGACGCCAAACGTCTTGTCAAGCTCAAGGCTGAGCTGGAGACGCAAGGCAAGGACCCGGACAACCAGAAAGCGCTGCAGAACCTGAAGGGAGTGAAGATCAATGAGCTCGGCTACGCGCAAAATGCCGCGAAGGAGGCCGCCGGAAAGGACGACAAGAGCGAGCTGGACACGAAGTCGGCCGATGATCGCCTCGCCGGGAACTACACTTTGACTCTCACCTCCAAGTACATGATGAAGCCCGGTCATTTCGGCGAAGTATCCGAAGCAGCTCTGCAGATGGTCGCCGATGTGGTCAAGAGCGTCACCGACACCCTTTGTGGAAACGTGCCGGTGGAAATCAACGGATTCAGCCGGGGCGCCGGCCCCGCGGTCGGTCTGACGAATACGCTGACGGGAGATGGTTACAACCTGCCGGGCGGGAACATGACGCTCAACCTTATAGACGGCTACATGTCTCCAAACTGGAGCCAGGTCGCCAATACGGATGTCACCGTCAACATGTTCCTCAGCACCAGCCACGATCTGAAGTCCATGGCCATTGGGTGGGGAGCCGCCCTCCTCGGTGTCGGAACGCGGGAAATATCGTGGTCGGGACCTGGGGGTACCATGAACAAGTTTTACTTGCCCGTCGGCCACACCCAAATGGACACTTACGTGCCGGGCGCCTTGGGCATGGCACCTTTCCAGGGGTACTGATATGAGAACCGCGATGAGCTTCTTGCTACTCTTCGCATTTGTTGCAGTGCCGACTCTCAAGGCAGACACCTCGGGGCAGGATCTTCAGCTTCTTCGCGCCGAGTTCCAGAGACTGGGAAGGATCGAAGTGGCGCGGGAGCAGGCGCCCGCGGATCACCGGAAGGGAATGCCGAGCAGCTATAAGGAATCATTCCCCCTCCTCAAATCCCCGCCTGATCTTCTCGCCCGGGCCATCGATCAATCCCTTAGAACCGGAGGTCGGGAGGAGAGGATCGGTGCCCTGCACGTCTACTCCTACGCGATTAACAATCCAAGTCCGATACTCACGAAACGTGCGGATCACCAACCCCTGTTGATTGGCCTGCTCGAGTCCGACGACCAGACGAATCGCACTTATTCCGAGGCGCTGGTCTCGACCCTGAGTTATTTCCGGACCCGGGAAACCGTTCTCGCTTATCTGGATGCAGTTCACCGAACCAAGGACCCGCATCTGAGAGAACACATCCTCAGGGACTCGGCTATGCTGCTCCAAATGGACTTCCCAATCCACAATCAGATGACTCCCCTCGAAAAGGTGCGGACCCTGAACGAGATGGAAGCCTGGCTCCAGCAGAATCGGGACCGGATCCGCTTCAAGCAAAATGGCCAGCCCTATCTTGCCGGCGGGGAAGCCGACGACAAGCCCATCGAGCTCTCTGCCGAGGACCGGGCGAGAATCCGCAAGGACCCTGTCTGCGTGCTGAAGCTGATCGAAGTCATGATGGGCGGAGGAAATGCAGACGGTTCTCAGCTCGCCGATCGATGCGGCACAGCCCTGCTCGGGCCGGAAGGAGCCCGGAAATTCCAGGAGGCGCTCAAGCAGGCCGATGCAGGACCCCCCTCCTTCGATCAGCAGATGGCGATGGCTTCGGCGCGCGGCAGCTACCCGACGATGGACGCCGTGCAGCTCGCGGTGGCTTACGTTGCCGCGTATGAGACCGATCCCGCGTCCCGCAAGCTGGCCATGGAAACCTACGAGGAGATCGGCACGCCCGAGATCGAGCGTGTGCTGAAAGGAGAGCCCCGCGAGGTACGCAAGAAAGCGATGAAGCTGGTCGACGAGGTCACCGGCGAGGATGAGGATTGACTTGACTCCCCCGCGTTCTCCGGACCGCGCGGTTCGCAGTCCATCGCCTCGGGGCGCTCGTGGTCCTCAAACGCCTCGTCTCTTCGTCAAGACAGGCGTTTCCGAGAGAGCCCTCAACGACGCCTATCCTCCCAGGTAGAGAGTGACTGCCCTGGCCTACCTGGACATCGCGCGTCGCGCCGCCGAGATGCCGGAGCGCGACAAATACCTGCGCCGGCGTGCTGTTCCCAACCCCCTTAGCTGAAACGACTCGATTAAAGAGCTTCGCGCTCCCGGTTTTCCTGGCTCGACGCGGGACTGCTCACCATCGCTTACGTCGCGAGCGGCGACCCGGACAGCAACCATCGCGCGGGGGGGGCTGGAATGCACCCTTCCGTCCTCGGCCTGCCCTCCGATTTGCTGGAAGTCACGTCGCGTGAGACGCGAGAGGTGCGGGAGAGGATGTGGGATTTCATCAGGTCAATCGAGTAGAGCTCCGTAGGGGATACTACCGATCTCTCGGTTTTTGAATGAGATATCGATGGGGGAGTCATTGTCGCGCGCTGCGCACCTCGCTATAATCGACAAGGACACGGTTATTCAGTGCACAATGAATTGGAGGAACACCCAATGGCACAGGACGTTTTCTCATCGATGGGCGAATCGGCGGGACGGATGGGAGAGACGGCGGGACGGAAAGTCCAGGAAGCCGCCGATGCGGCGAGGAGCAAAGTGCAGGAAGTCGCGGACAGGTCCCGCGAGAAGTGGGACGAGGTGAAGAAGCGCAGCATTGAGGACGTCTTCGCGGACACCCGGGAATGGGTTCGGATGAACCCGGGCAAGACCCTCGTCGGCGCCCTGGCAGCTGGCTGGCTGATCGGGCGGCTGCTGCGTCGGAGGTAACCTTGGACCTGCCACGGGACGCGTCCCGCCCGGCTTCGCCGGGCATGTCCCTCCCGGGGGAATCTTCCCCGACCGCGATGCTTGACCAGATCCTGACCCTCGTGCGCTCTCTGGGCATATTGGTCGCGGGAAAGGTCAAGCTCGCGGAGCAGGAGATTACCAAAGACTCCGTTACGCTGGTGAAGGCGGCCGGCATTATCGCGGCCGGAGCCCTGTTCGCGGTTCTGGCGCTGGGACTCGCCGGTGGGGGACTGGCTCTCGTCATCGCCCCTTTGATTGGATCGACCGGTCTGGCGCTTCTGCTGGTGGGAGGAGTCTATCTGCTTATCGGAGCCGTCCTCGTTCTGGCGGCGCGCAACAAGATCCGGAAGATGGGCGGCCTCTTGAGCGAGACACGAGCCGATCTGAAAAGGGATGCCGAATGGCTGAAAAACCTGACGTAGTCGAAATTGATCCCGAGGTGCGCGCCACCTTGGCGGAGATCGATCAAGCCCGCCGGCAATTTGCCGAGGCGCTCGGGCTCTTGAAGGAGAATCCCGTCCTGCAGCCGCTGGATCTGACCAAATGGGTGGGGAACCATCCGGTGGAGTCCTCGCTCGGCGCGGCCGCCGTCGGCTTCATGCTGGCGCAGTCGGGCGGGAACGGCTCGATTCTGGGTACCGTCGCCCGCGGCAGCGTCGAATCGATGATACCGTCGATCGTGCCGTTGCTCTTCCGCAGTCTGATGTAATCTGATTTACTTGGCGCCGCTTTTCCTGGCTTCCAGGAGAGAGGGAAGCTTCTCGAGTTCGCTCTTCGTGAGGCTTCCCATCTCGATCTGCCGGATGATCCGGCCGGCCGGATCGATGAGAATCGTCGCCGGCAACCCCACCACACGATAGGCTTCGGCCACTTTCCCCCGGCCATCCAGCAACACCTTGACCCTGAGCGCATGCTCGCGGACGTAGCGATCCACCTTCTTGCGCGGCTCCCCCAGATTGACGGTCAGGATCTCGACGCCGCGGGTCTGCAGGTCGGAGGCCGCTTCATCCAGGACCGGCATCTCGGATAGGCAGTGCGGGCACCAGGTGGCCCAGAAGTGGAGGACCACCGTCTTGCCTCGCAGCTCGGACAGCCTGACGGTGGCTCCGTCGAGGGCCCCAAGCTCGAAGTCGGGCGCGGGCGGGTCGGGCGGGGGTGCTGCCGCCGCCACGAGAGCCCCCAGGCAGGCTGCCCAGAGGAGGAGCCGGACACTGGCCCCCGGCTTGCGGCCCTTCCCGGGGCCCTCACGGTTTCGACGGGATGAAATCTGGCGCATGCGATCCATCTTACAGGCTCAAGGAAAGCCCGGCGACCAATGCCGTCCGGGGGGCCAGCTGGGCTTCGTTCACGTCCTGGTACACGGGGACCGCAACGTGGAAGTAGAACCCCAGCCCCGACCCGCCGTAGAGCATGATCCCCGGGGTCAGCGACAGCAGCCGGCTGCCGGTGGAAGCGACGAGGTGGCCGTCGAAGAAGTCATGAGGCGAAGCCTGGCCGTTCAGCTGCACGCTGAGGACGCAGCGGTTGTTCGGGCTGAACCTCACCCCGGCGTTGGCCAGGGTCTGATTGCCGAAATCGTAGTCCAGCGGATTCTCGGTGCGGACCATGTAGCTTCCCGAGACAAAATACTCCCAGCGGGCGGGGACCCACTGGTGGGCGTAATAGGCGGTCACGAAAGGATCCCACGAGCCCGATCCGGGCTGGATCGTCGGCTCGTTGATGGCCCCCTCCGAGTCTCGCAGGCGGTAGGCGCCCGTGGGCGTTTTGATGCCGCCGCCGAGGGTCGCCAGATCCTTGGTTGCCGACAGGGCGGCCCACCTTCCCGAGAGGCGCACGTCGCCGAAGCCGGTGGTCCCGTCGCTGTTCGTGAAGTGCTCCTCGGGAGTTCCCACCTCGTCGACATGCTCGTGCTCCCGATCCAGGAACAGCGGCAGGTCGATCCCCAGCGAGACCCGCTTGGTCAATCCGATGCTCACCGCGGCGTTCACCAGGTAATTGTGCGTGGAGATCTCCCGGTGATGATCCGGCTCGATCTCCCCGTCCTCGAAGTTGACCTTGGGGACCAGGACCTCGTCCACCTCGTGCGTCCCCTCCAGCTTGCGGTCCTGCGGGATGTAACGGTATGAAAAGTCGATCGTGACCTCTCCCGGGTTACTGATCGCTTCCTGCGTGCCGGTGATCAGGAAGCAGCCGGCCGAGCCGCAGCTGGCCTGCGGCTTGGAGACGGCAAGACATGCGGATACAACGAATCCTGCGACGAGCAAGGGCCTGCGAATGAAACCCCTGCGGGGATGGCGCATCGCTTCCTCCTGGAAGAATCCGGCCCGCCGTGCGCGCGGCCGCGCAGCGAGGGCCGAGGGTCCCGGATCAAGAGTGCTTCAGGCCGGGAGATCTCGAGGAGGCGGCGCCGGAGGAGCCGAGAATCGTTCCAGGAGACGTTGGGGCGAAAAGGCGGGAACCAAGGGGGCCGGGGGCGCCGCCTCGCCGGGAGCGGCCGGACGGAGCACGGCGGGCATGGCGTCGCGCCACGGTGTGGCTTCCCGAAAGGGCTGCGCGCAGGCCGACAGGCGGCAGCCCTGCTCCGCGCCTTTCCTCGCGAGGCCCGCTTCACGCGGGCAGCAGGGACCGCGGCCGGTTCTTTTGCAGCATGGCATCGCGCATTGCCCGGCGCCAGGCATGGCGGGAACGGCCTCGAGGAGGCCCGCGATCAGCAGGAGCAGCGCCAGGAATCTCGTGAGGTGCCGCATCAGCGCGATTTGACGCCGTTGCGCACCACGCCGCGCACGCCGCTGCGCGCATCGCGCGGCACGGGAACCGGGTAGTTCCCGGTGTAGCAGGCGTCGCAGAAGGTGGATTGGGGGTCTCCCACGGCGCGGTACATCCCCTCCCGGCTCAGGTAGCCGAGAGAATCCGCCTGGATGAAGCCGCAGATCTCCTGCACGGACTGGCTCGAGGCAATCAGCTCCGAGCGGCGCGGCGTGTCGATTCCGTAGTGGCACGGGCCGGTCGTCGGCGGGCAGGAGATGCGCATGTGGATCTCCCGGGCGCCGGCGGCCCGCACCATCGCGACGATCTTCCGGCTCGTGGTCCCGCGCACGATGCTGTCGTCGACCAGGATGATGCGTTTCCCGGCGATCAGATGGCGCACGGGATTCAGCTTCAGCTTCACTCCGAAGTGGCGGATCGACTGGCGCGGCTCGATGAAGGTCCGGCCGATGTAGTGATTGCGCACCAGCGCCAGCTCGAAGGGGATGCCCGACTGCTCCGAATACCCGAGCGCGGCGGAGACCCCGGAGTCGGGGACCGGCACGACCAGGTCGGCATCCGCCGGCTGCTCGATGGCCAGCTCCCGGCCCAGTCTCTTGCGCACCAGGTTGACGCTGCGGCCGTAGAGCTGGCTGTCGGGACGGGCGAAATAGACATACTCGAAGATGCAGGGGGCCGGCGCCGCCTCCGGGAAGGGATGGTAGGAGGCGGTTCCGTCCTCCGTCACCACGATCATCTCCCCCGGCTTGATGTCGCGAACGAATTCGGCGTCGATCAGGTCCAGAGCGCACGATTCGGAGGTCACCAGCGTGGCCGAGCCGAGCCTCCCGAGCGACAGCGGCCGGAACCCGCGCGGGTCGCGCACGGCGATCAGCTTCCCCGGGAACAGGAAGACGAGGGAGAAAGCCCCTTCCACCTGCTTGAGGGCATCGACGATGGCTTCCTCCAGCGTCTCCGCCTGGGACCGGGCGATCAGGTGGAGGACCACCTCGGTATCGGAAGTGGTCTGGAAGATCGACCCGCTGCGCTCCAGCTCGCCGCGGACGCGCGCCGCGTTGACCAGGTTGCCGTTGTGCCCAATCGCCATCTCGCCGCGATGGCTCTCGATGCGCAAGGGCTGCGCGTTGATCAGCTTGCTCTCGCCGGCGGTGGAGTAGCGCACGTGCCCGATGGCCATGTTGCCCACCAGCCGCTCGAGGTGGGCCTTGGTGAACACCTTGCCGACGTGTCCCATGCCGCGCTCGGCAAACAGCCGCGCTCCGTCGGAGGAGACGATTCCGGCCGATTCCTGGCCCCGGTGCTGCAGCGCGTGCAGCCCCAGGTAGGTGAGGTGCGCGGCCTCCGGGTGCCCGAAGACCCCGAACACGCCGCACTCATCGTGGAATCGATCGTCCTCGATCCTGACGTTTCTCATGGGAGCGGCCATCTTATCCCATCCATTCCGGCAGCGCATCGCGCCAGATCTTGCGCAGCTCCGACACGGCGGGCTGCAGCGCCACCTCGCCGCCGACCGTGACCTTCATCTTGTTTCCGCCGACCTTCCCGAGCACCGCCAGCGGCGCCTCGCGCTCCTCGCAGATCTTCTCGATGCGCGCCAGAGAGGCCTGCGGCAAGGACAGGAGGATGCGCGACTGCGTCTCGCCGAACAGCAGGGCGTCGAGCCTCGCTCCCGCAGGAATCTCGACCTCCGCCCCGACTCCGGCGTCGCGCTGGATGCAGCACTCCGCCAGCGCCACCGCGAAGCCCCCGTCGCTGCAATCGTGCGCCGAGCTGATCAGCCCCTCGCCGATTGCCTCGATGCAAGCGTACTGCACGGCTTCTTCAAGGGCCAGGTCGAGGGCCGGAGGCGGACCCTCCTCCCGATGGTGCGCCTGGAAAAGATATTCCGATCCGCCGAGCTCCTCCCCCATGCGTCCCAGCAGGACGACCAGGTCCCCTTCCCTCTGGAAGCTGCTCTGGACCGCGGCCCGCGCATCCTCGATGATTCCGACCATCCCGATCGTCGGGGTCGGATAGATTCCCTTGCCTTCGGTCTCGTTGTAGAACGAGACGTTGCCGCTCACGACCGGGATCTCCAGCGCGTGGCAGGCTTCCGTGATGCCGTCGACGCACTCGGAGAACTGCCACATCACCTCAGGCCGCTCTGGATTGCCGAAGTTCAGGCAGTCGGTGAGGGCCTGCGGCACCGCTCCGGAGCAGGCCAGGTTGCGCGCCGCCTCGGCCACCGCCTGACGCGCGCCGGCGCGCGGGTCCAGCATGCAGTAGCGGCTGTTGCAGTCGGTGGTCAGGGCCAGCGCGTGCGGCGAGCCTTTGATGCGGATCACAGCAGCATCCGATCCGGGCCTGACGATCGTGTTGGTGCGGACCATGTGATCGTACTGGCGATAGATCCAGTCGCGGCTGCAAAGGTTCAGGCTTCCCAGAAGCCCTTTCAGCGCCCGCAGCGGATTCGCCACGTCCTTCAGCCGCGCGAGATCGAGGGGCGCGCCATTTTCCTGCGGACGCGTCGGCCGCTTCAAGACCGGGGCCCCTTCGGAAATCGGCTTCACCGGAATATCGGCCACTTTGGCTCCGCGGAAGCGAACTTTGAGGCGGCCCCCTTCGGTGACGGTCCCGACCGGCACCGACTCGAGGTCCCACTTGCGGAACACCTCGCGGATGCGCTCCTCCGCGCCGCGCCGCACCACCACGAGCATGCGCTCCTGCGATTCCGACAGCATGATCTCGTAGGGGGTCATCCCCCCCTCGCGCACCGGCCGCGACGGCATCCACGGCGCGAGCCTGCTCGCGTCGGCATCGCTCGACGCGCTCGCCGAGGAGAAGCGGCCGGCGGTGCAGGTGGGCGATCCGTTCACGGAGAAGCTCCTGCTGGAAGCCTGCCTCGAGCTCATGCGGACCGATCACGTGATCGCGATCCAGGACATGGGGGCGGCCGGGCTGACGTCCAGCTCGGTCGAGATGGCGGGACGCGGAGAGGTCGGCATCGTGATCGATCTCGACAAGGTCCCGT
>DASTZC010000229.1 GCA_035764505.1 Candidatus Polarisedimenticolia bacterium | reverse complement strand
CGCTCCGCCTCCCCCGAGAGGAGCGCGCTCCACACCGGCGGACGCCGCCCTGCCTCGCGGGCCCGCACCTTGGACAGCCCCGCCGCCATCCCGACGCGGAAGATCAGGCGGCGCACCGGGGACGCCGCGCGCAGCGCGTCGCCCACGCGCGAGTGCATCTTCTCCAGCAGCCGCGGGACGGTGGCCAGCAGGGTCGGCTCGATCTCCTGCAGGTTCTGGGCGACCGCCTCGATCGACTCCGCGAAGGCAATCGTGGCCCCCGCCTCCAGGCAGGCGAGCTGAACGACCCGTTCGAAGGCATGGCTCAGCGGCAGGAAGGAGAGCGCCGTCGTGCGCTCGTCGATCGGAATCGCCTCGAGCGTGCTGCTCACCACCGACGCGAGGTTGGCGTGCGTCAGCATCACCCCTTTCGGCTCGCCGGTCGTCCCCGAGGTGTACAGGACGCTGGCCAGGTCGTCTGGCGCCACGGCGCGGCGCAGCGCCTCGAACCTCTGCGGCTCGGCCTGGTGCACCGCTTCCCCCTCCCGGAGCAGCGCCGGCCAGGAAAGGGCCTGGGTGGGCATGTCGCTCGGGGGATCGAGAACAATGAGGCGCGCGAGATTGGGAAGCGAGCCCAGGATGGGCAGGACCTTGGCGAGCTGGCCTTCGCTGGAGAGGACGATCCCCCGCGCGCCGCAATGATCCAGGATGAAGCGGACCTGCTCGCTCAGCAGCGACGGGTAGATGGGGACGACGATGGCCCCCAGGTTGAGCAGCGCATGATCGAAAGCCGCCCACTCGGGACGGTTCTCGGAGAGGATGGCGACCATCTCGCCGCGCTTCACTCCCAATCCATCCAGTCCCAGAGCCAGGCTGCGAACGGTGGCCGCGAACTCCCCCGCCGGGATGTCGCGCCAGGACCCTTTGACCTTGTACCGCAGGAGGTCGGACTTGGAGGGGCGATTCGCAAGACCGGTGAGGATGTCGCAGAGGGTCCGGATCGGCAATCGGACGCTCCTCATAATCGGCCGCCGCGGGCGGCGGCGATGGCGCGCATCTTACCAGAGTTGCCGGCGGCCCGAATGGGGCCCACCTGGAGGAGGGAATGCCGGGAGTCGGAATCGAACCGACATGGGGCTTGCGCCCCGAGGGATTTTAAGTCCCTTGCGTTTGCCAGTTTCGCCATCCCGGCACGGGCTCATCTTGAGGGAAGCCATCGGGCGCGTCAAGGACGGGCGGCCATGCGGCCGGCCGGGTGGCGGGGTCTCAACGGAAAAGGATCAGAAATCGATCTGCAGGCCGAACTGGTAGCGGCGGCCGAAGCTCCTGACCGCGTTGTTCTGGAGGATGTACTGGGTGGGATTGATGGTGTAGACGCGCAGGTCGTCGGAGTTGAGGATATTGAACACCTCGAAGAAAGCGCCCGCCGAGGCCTTGCCGATCACGAAGCTCTTGCGGGCGCGGGCGTTCAGCACGTAGGCGGCCTCGTTTCGATGGCTGTTGCGGTTCTCGCTGACGGACTGGCCAGTCGTCGGATCGATGTAGCCGAAGCGCTTGCGGCTTTGCACGTAGCCCACGTTGTCCTGCGCGTCGAAGTCCTGGATCATCGAAAACGGGAGACCCGAGGCCCACTGCGCCGTGCCGCCGATCTGCCAGTCGCCCGGAAGATAGGCGGTCGCGTTGAGCTTCACCACGTGCGTCTGATCGTAGTTGAGGTAGCCGGACTCGTATTCCGTCAGTGACGGGTCGTCCCCGTTCTCCGAGAGGAAGCTCTCGGCGTCCCCCTGGCTGCGCGAATAGGTGTAGCTGCCGTTGAGCTGCCACTTGCGGCTGAGGCGGCGCACCATCTCCAGCTCGATGCCGCGATAGGTCTGCTCGTTGTAGTTGCCCAGGCGGAACACCCGGTTGAAGAAGATGTTCTGTATGAAAAGGTCGGGCTCCGCGTCGCCTTCGCGTGCCGGGATCCCACCGCTGCCTTCGTCCCCGAATCCGCTCGGCACCGTTTCGCTGCCGAAAGTGTCGGCCAGCCTGCCGGTGGCCGGATCGATTTGGGTAATGTGGTTCGCGTCCACGTTCTGCAGCTGGTGGTGGTAGTTGCGGTGGACGAAGGTGACGGAG
>DASTZC010000228.1 GCA_035764505.1 Candidatus Polarisedimenticolia bacterium | reverse complement strand
GAAAAGGGCGGCGGACCTTCCACCGAGACGACGCGTGAATGGACCTCATCGGATGGTAAGCCCTACATTCTCTTCGCCGCGCGCGTGCCGGAAGGCAGGCATGCGCGCCACGCCGGAATGGTGCAGGCGGCGCTGGAGATTTCCCACGAGCAGGCGCTGCTGCGCGATTACCGCCGCAAGATGGGGTTCACCCTGCTTTTCGGGATTCTGATCTCGGCCGGGGCGGGCGCCTGGGTGGCGCGCCACGGCTTGCGCCCGCTGGCGCAAATCACCGAGACGGCCCAGCGCATTACCCAGGACACGCTGCACGAGAGGGTTCGCGGCGCGCGCTGGCCGAGGGAGCTCGAGAAGCTGGCCCGGGTCTTCGACGGGATGCTGGAGCGGCTCGAAAGGTCCTTTGACCGGCTTACGCAATTCTCCGCCGACCTGGCGCACGAGCTGCGAACGCCGATCAACAACCTGATGGGAGAGGCCGAGGTGGCCCTGTCGCGGGCCCGCACTGCCGAGGAGTACCGCCAGGTAATCGAGTCGAGCCTGGAGGAATGCGGCCGGCTCGGCAGGATGATCGAAAGCCTGCTGTTCATCGCGCGGGCCGAGGGGGACGGCGCGGTCATCGCCCCGCGTCCGCTCGACGGCCGCGCGGAGATCGAGGCGGTGCGCGATTTCTACGATGCGGTGGGCGAGGAGAGCGGTATCCGGATGAGCTGCCATGGCGCGGCGCCCGTGCATGCCGACCCGATGCTGTTCCGCCGCGCCCTGAGCAACCTGGTCTCCAACGCCCTGCGCCACACCCCCCGCGGCGGCAGCATCGAGATGAGCGTCCAGAGCCGCGGGCAGGGGACCCGGGTCACCGTCTCCGACACCGGCACCGGCATCCCCCCGGAGCACCTGCCGCGGGTCTTCGACCGCTTCTACCGCTCCGAGTCGGACCGCGCCCGCTACCCGGTCGGGGCCGGGCTGGGTCTGGCGATCGTCAAGTCAATCATGGGTTTGCACGGGGGAACGGTCGGAGTGGAGAGCCGGCCGGGCAGCGGCACGGTGGTCACCCTGGATTTCCCGCCGGCCTCCTGAGGAGGCCGGTTAGCCATTTCTTAATGTTCGGATCATCTTCCTGTAATCCGCGCGCGCTATCTTGGCTGCGTCCCCCCGAGGCGGCCTGGCCGCCGGGGGAAGCCCCGGAGTTCAGAACCTTGGCGTCGAAATCGACTTTTTCCGCGCTCGTCGCCCGAGAGGCGCCGTGTCCCGGCGGCCGGCCCAGCATCTCCGTCTTCTTCCCCATGTTCAACGAGGAGGATAATATCCGCGGCACCGTGGCCAGCGCGCTGGAGGTCCTCGCGCAGATCAGTGACGACTACGAGATCCTGATCGTCGACGATGCCAGCACCGACGCGACGCCGGCGATTGCCGACAGCCTCGCGGCGGCCGATCCGCGCATCCGCGTCATCCACCACCCCCGCAATCTGGGGCTCGGCGGCTCCCTGAAGACCGGCTTCGCCGCCGCCGGCAAGGACCTGGTCCTCTATTCGGACGCCGATTATCCGTTCGACATGATCGAGCTGGTCAAGGCGGTCCGGATCATCCGCAACGCCGACGTGGTGGCAGCCTACCGCTTCGATCGGACCTGCGAGGGTCCCATCCGGACCCTCTATTCTTTCGGATGGAACGCCCTGATCAAGGCGCTTTTCGGCCTGCGGGTCCGCGACGTCAACTTTTCCTTCAAGCTGTGCCGCCGGAAGATCTTCGAGCACGTCACGCTGCGCAGCGACAGCTCCTTCATCGATGCCGAGCTGCTGATCCGCTGCCAGTACGCGGGATGCCGCATCCTGCAGATGGGAGTCGATTACTTTCCCCGCAGCCGCGGGATCTCGACGCTTTCCAGCCTCGCGACCATCCGCCGCATGTGCGCCGAGATGCTCCGCATGCTTCCCGAGCTGCGCGCCCTCCGGCGGCGCCGCAGTCCGTCGCGCACGCTCATCCCGCGAATCCCGTGAGGCGGCTGCTGGTGGTGGCCGACGATTTCGGCCTGTCCGCGGGAATCAACCGCGGCGTGGCCACCGCCTACCGGGAAGGAATCGTCACCTCCACATCGCTGCTGGCGAATGCCGCGCGCTGGGAGGGCGCCGTATCCACGGCGCTCAGGCTGCCCGGGCTGAAGGTGGGAGTGCATCTCACCCTGGTGGGCGGGGTCCCGGTCCTGGATCCGGCGCGGATCCCCAGCCTCGCTCCGGAAGGCGGGAGGTTCCGGGAATCGTGGCGCGAGTTCCTGCCGGCCTGGCTCGCCGGCTGGATCGACCGTGAGGAAGCGCTCTCGGAGTGGCGCGCGCAGATCCGCCGCGTGCTCGACTCGGGATTGAAGCCGGCCCATCTCGACAGCCACCAGCATCTGCACGTGCTGCCGGACCTCTGGGTCATCGCGCTGGAGCTGGCCCGCGAGTTCGGGATTCCGCGGATTCGTGTCCCCCGCGAGCAAGGGGCCGCACTGCCGGGAGCGCGTCCTGGGCGACGCCTGGCGCGCAGGGCCCTGTCCCTGGTCGCCCGCTGCCCCCTTTTGAACGGGGCACCGCGTTCGTGCGACCGCTTCTTCGGAGGGGCGGAAGCGGGCCACCTGAGCATCTCTTCGCTGGGGAGTATCCTGCGCGCGATTCCGGAGGGATGGTCCGAGCTCATGGTGCACCCGGGCCACCCGGAGCCGGCCTTGACGCACGATTATCCCTGGGGCTACGACTGGGAGTCGGAAGTGCGCGCGCTGTGCGCGGAAGAAACCTGGCGCGAGCTGCGGCGCTGCGGCATCGAGCTGGATCGGGATCCGGCCGGGAAGCCCGACGATGGGAAATCTTCATGGAAATGAGCGAGAGCTGGGCCGATCCGCTCGCCGCTTCGCGGCGGCGTGCGGCCTGGATCGCGCTGCTGCTGGTGTGCTCCGCGCTCGTCCCGCTCCTTCTTTTTCTGGATCGGCCGGCGCTGCTCGATCCGGACGAGTCGGCCTATGCCGAGTCGGTCCGCGAGATGGTGGCGAGCGGAAACCTGCTGGTGCCGCGATTGTACGGCCGGCCGCTTTTCGACAAGCCCATCCTCTATTATTGGATCCTCATGGCGTCCTTCCGCCTCTTCGGCTGGAGCGAGGTCGGCGCCAGGCTGCCCTCCGCCCTGGCCGCCTTTGGCGGGCTTCTGGCCGTCTACCGGATCGGATCGCGGATCCACAAGAGCCGGCGCGCCGGCATCCTCTCGGCCGTCATCCTCGCTTCCTCCTTCGAATACTTCCTGCTCGCACGGGCCGCGGTCACCGACATGATCCTGACCAGCCTGTGCACGCTGGCGCTGATGCTCTGCTTCGAGGCGCTGGAAGGGGAAGAAGGACGAATCATCCCGCTGCTGGCGGCGGCATGTCTGGGTGCCGCCGTCCTCGTCAAAGGGCCGGTGGGTTTCCTGGTTCCCCTCCTCGTGCTGGCAGCGTATCTCGTGGCGAGCGGCCGGCTGCGGCACTGGCGCAGGCTGCGCCCGGTATCCGGCGCCATGGTCTTCGCCGGCATGGTGCTCCCATGGTTCGGGTTCATGGCGCGATCCAATCCGGGCTTGCTCCGAGAGTTCCTCCTGGCCGGTAACCTGGGCCGGTTCCTGACCCCCGAGCATCGCTCACAGCCTCTCCTTTATTACCCGGTCGTCCTGTTCGCGGGCTTTCTCCCCTGGTCGGCCTGGCTGCCGGCGGCGCTTTGGCGCGGCTGGTCGCGCCGCGCCTCACCGGGAGGCGCCGGACGCGGGCACATCCTGCTTCTCGCCTGGCTGGTGGTGCCGCTGGTTTTCTTCTCCATGGCGGCAAGCAAGCTTCCTTCCTACATATTGCCGGCGCTGCCGGCGGCCGCTTTGCTGGTGGGCGGTTGCTTCGAGCATCAGCTGGTCGCGCCTCTCGGACGGGCCGGCCGCTCGGGACCGGTCCTGCTCATGGTGATTGGCACGGCGATGGCGCTGCTGCTCTGGCGGCTTCCCGGGCTGGGCTCGCTTCCCGAGGGTTTGAGGGAAAGCCTGCTGTGTGCCTCGCTCGCGGCACTCGCCGGCGCTTTGCTGGCCCTGTTCTTTCGCAGGCGCGGCCTGGCAGGGTCGGCGGTGACCCTGCTGGCCTCGGGAAGCCTGGCCCTGATGCCGGCCCTGCTGTGGGGGAACGCGCCTCGTCTCACGGCGTGTCTGAGCAGCCGCGAGGCCGCGGAGCATCTCGCGCCGCGGGTCCGTCCCGGCGACGCGCTGGTCTACTACCGGGAAAGCGATCATGCCGGACTGGCCTTCTACCTGAGAAAGACGCCGATCTTCGTCGATCGCGAGGCCGACCTCGTGGGGCTCCTGTCGAATGCCCGCCGCGCCTGGTGCCTGATGGAAGCGCCGCGCTACGAAAAGCTGAGAAAAGAGCTGCCACCCGAGGTGCCGCTGCACGTGGCCGCGAGAGTGGGGGATGTTCTCGTCGCCACGAACGCCGCCGAGGCGCTATAGTGACGGCATCCGGAGGGTCCCATGCGCCCGAAAACCGCCTTGCCATCCGATCTGGAGAAGCTCTTCGGCATCGTCCGCGATCACCTGGGACTTAGGGTCAAAGGCATCCATGCGCGCTTCCTGCGCAAGGCCTACGTCCGACGCGCTTCGGTGGAGCGCTGCAACGCGCGCTGCTGCCTCGGAGGGACGACGGTCTGCGAGACCGAGCGCGACCGGGTCCTGAGCCATGCGCGGATCGTGAGCGAGGCGATGACTTCCCGAGCGCGAGGCGATTCCGCGCGTTGGTTCGGATTGCGCCTCTCGAAGGACCCTGACTTTGCGTCCGGGCGCTCCACCTTCACCCGGGTTCTCGACGGGGCCTGCGTCTTCCTGCGCGACGATGGGGGTTGCGCGCTGCATGTCGCGGGGGAGCGCCACCTGGGTCATCCCTACGCTCTCAAGCCCTCGGTCTGCCTGTTGTGGCCGCTGGCCGTCAACAAGGGGAAGCTGGAGGTTGGCTTCGCCAATCTCACGCATCGCCGCGCCTGCTGCGCGCCGGTGCGCCGCGGCGGGCGGCGGACGATTCTCGAGGTCGTCGGCTCGCACGCGGAGAGGATTTGCGAAATGGAGCAAATTGGTCTCTCGCGCGGCGGCACGCGGGACGAGAGTCCCTCTCCCCGGGAGGACTGATTCGCAGTGCGCGGCCCGCGGCGTCATCTCGTCTCTCATTCCGGCAAGGAGGCTTTCCATGTCGATACGACCGGTAAAGAAGCTCATCCAGTCCAAGCCCACCCTCGAAGGGGCCGGAGTGCACCTGCGGCGCGCCTTCGGCTTCGGCAATACCTCTGATTTCGATCCGTTCCTTCTCCTGGACGACTTCCGGAACGACCGGCCGGCTGACTACCTGGCCGGTTTCCCGTGGCATCCGCATCGGGGGATCGAGACGATTACTTATGTCCTCTCGGGATGGGTAGAGCACGGCGACAGCCTGGGAAATCGGGGCGTCATCTCGGCCGGAGACGTCCAGTGGATGACGGCCGGCAGCGGCATCATCCACCAGGAGATGCCCAAGGGAGATCCGCAGGGGAGGATGCATGGCTTCCAGCTGTGGGGAAACCTCCCTTCTTCGCTCAAGATGACGGCGCCGCGCTACCAGGAGGTGAAAGCGGCGGAGATTCCGCACGTGACCGATGACGACGGCAGTCAGGTCCGGATCGTCTGCGGCAGCTTCTGGGGAAAGAAAGGACCGGTGGAAGGGGTCGCCGCGGATCCCGTCTACCTCGACATCTCGGTGCCGCCCGGGCGGCGCAGGAGCTTTCCCGTCGAGACGACGCGTCACGCCTTCGCCTATGTCTTCGCCGGTGCCGGCAAGTTCTGCAACGCTTCGGGACCTCTCGCCGTGCCGACCGAGCCGGTGGGCTGGCTCGACACCACGCCGCCCGTCGAGGCCGAGAACCGATCGCTCGTCCTCTTCGACAGCGGCGACGAGGTGACCGTGCAGGCGGGAGAAAAAGGGATTCGGTTCCTGCTGGTTTCCGGCAGGCCGATCGAGGAGCCGGTCGCCTGGTATGGCCCCATCGTGATGAACACCCAGGAGCAGCTGCGCCAGGCCTTCGACGAGCTTCAGAAAGGCACCTTCCTCAAGATCTCCAGGTAAGCGCCGCACGCGGACTTTGCCCCGGGGCAGTTGAGAGCGTGGTGGCCATTCTGACCCGGCGCCTTCACTCGAGAGCCAGAGCTCGACGAACACCAGTTGCTCGCGCGGCTGAAGGCTTGCGGCTTGTCGGGACGAAGGCCCACCCGTGGCGGCAAAGCGGTCGTCCTTTGCGCGGCAAGTGGCTCGCCGCTTGCAAATACCCGAATCGTTGCGCAATTTCCGGTCCGCCGGCGGCTTCGAGCGATGAGGCTGCGCAATCTCTGCGTTCCCCGACGGCGCCTGGGTTCAGGTCGAGCGAAAAACCTGCGCATGGAGGCTTAAGGTGCCCGTCATCATCGAGCCGTTTCGCATCAAGGTCGTCGAGCCAATCAATCTGTCCGAGAGGCCGCAGCGGCAGCGCTGGTTGCAGGAGGCCGATTACAACCTCTTCGGGCTGCCTTCCGAGCGGGTCACCTTCGACCTGCTGACCGATTCCGGCACCTCGGCCATGAGCGCCGCGCAATGGGGCGCGATGATGATTGCCGACGAGTCGTATGCCGGCTCGCGCTCCTTTCAGCGCTTCGAGCGGGTGGCGCGCGACCTCACCGGATACCGCCACATCATCCCGACGCACCAGGGGCGCGCCGCCGAGCGCATCCTCTTCCAGATCACCGTGCGGCCCGATTCGATCATTCCGAGCAACAGCCACTTCGACACGACGCGCGCCAACATCGAATTCGACAAGGGAGAGGCGCGCGACCTGGTGGTCGACCAGGCGGGGAACACCGCCTCGAGCTACCCGTTCAAGGGGAACATCGATCTGGTCCGCCTGGAGGAGCTCTGCCGCCGTGAGCGCGCCCGCATGCCGCTCGCGATGCTCACGATCACCAACAACACGGGAGGAGGACAGCCGGCCAGCCTGGAGAACATCCGGGAGTGCAGCGCCATCCTGCGCCGCCACGGAATCCCCTTCATCCTGGACGCCTGCCGCTTCGCCGAGAACGCTTATTTCATCAAGAAGCGCGAGCCGGGCCAGGAGCGGCGCTCGGTCGCCGAGATCGCGCACGAGATCTTCCGGCTCGCCGACGGCTGCATCTTCAGCGGCAAGAAGGACGGGCTGGTGAACATGGGAGGATTCCTGGCGCTCAACGACGACCGGCTCGCTGCCGAAGCGGGCAACCTCCTGATTCTCACCGAAGGGTTCCCCACCTACGGCGGGTGCGCCGCCCGCGACCTGGAAGCGCTGGCGGTGGGGTTGGAGGAGGTCCTCGACGAGTCCTATCTCGAATATCGCCAGGCGACCATACGGTATCTGGCCGAAGGCCTGGATCGCCTCGGCCTGCCGACGGTGCAGCCCCCGGGCGGCCACGCCGTCTTCATCGACGCCCGCCGCGTCCTGCCGCACATTCCGCCGGAGCAGTTTCCCGGCCAGGCCCTGGCGTGCGAGCTGTATCTCGCCGGCGGCATCCGCTCGTGCGAGATCGGCAGCGTGATGTTCGGGGGCACCGGCAAGCACTCCGCCTCGGCGCCGGCGCGCCTGGAGCTGGTGCGCCTGGCGCTGCCGCGCCGCGTCTACACCCAGAGCCACGTCGATCGGATGCTGGAGATCGCGGCCGAAGTGGCCTCCCGCGCGGGGACGCTGCGCGGTCTCGAGATGACTTTCTGTCCGCCGTTCCTGCGGCATTTCACGGCGAAGTTCCGCCCCCTCGCCTGAGCTCGGCGCGGGTGATGCCGCACCCTGTCCACTGGATAGCGACGCTCGAGTCGGGTATCCTGTCGCGCTCATGAGCCTTGCTCCAGGAACCAGGCTGGGACCCTACGAAATCGTCGCGCCGCTCGGGGCCGGCGGGATGGGCGAGGTCTACAAGGCGCGCGACACCCGCCTCCATCGCGACGTCGCGGTGAAGATGCTGCCGTCGATCTTCGCGGGCAGCGAGCAGTTCCGCCAGCGGTTCCAGCGCGAGGCGGAGGCGATTTCCTCCCTGAACCACCCGCACATCTGCATCCTCCATGACGTCGGAACCTCTCCGGGATCCGCCGAGGGCTCCACGCTGCACTACCTGGTGATGGAGCTGTTGGAAGGGGAGACCCTGGCGGAGCGGCTGCATCGCGGCATGCTGGCGCTGCCCGAGGTGCTCAAGGTGGGGCGCCAGATCGCCTCGGCGCTCGACGCGGCGCACCGCCGCGGCATCGTGCATCGCGATCTGAAGCCGGGCAACATCATGCTCACCAAGTCGGGGGCGAAGCTCCTGGATTTCGGCCTGGCTCGGACGGCGCAGGGGGAGGAGGCGGCGGTGAGCGGCTTCGGCTCCGCCTCGCACCTGCCGACCGCCATGCCGACGCGCGGCCCGCTGACGGCCGAGGGGACGATCCTCGGCACCTTTCAATACATGGCTCCGGAGCAGCTCGAGGGCGCGGAAGCCGACACGCGGACCGATTTGTTCGCGCTGGGGGCCGTCCTCTACGAGATGGCCACCGGCAAGCGCGCCTTCGAAGGGAAATCGAAGACCAGCCTGATCGCCTCCATCGTCTCCTCCCAGCCGGCGCCCATCTCCTCCATCGCCCCGATGAGCCCGCCGGCCCTCGACCATGTGGTGCGCCGCTGCCTCGAGAAGGACCCCGAGGATCGCTGGCAGAGCGCGCATGACATCGCCGCCGAGCTGCAATGGATTGCCGAGGGGGGATCCGCGGGCGTGGCAGCGCCGGTGGCGCTGCGCCGCAGGAGCCGCGAGAAGCTGGCCTGGGCGCTGGCCGCGGTCCTCGGTCTCGCCGCGCTGGGGCTTGGAATCGCCGTCGTAGCGCGCACGGCTCCAACCGTTCGGGTCTTTCGCGCCACGATCAATCCTCCCGCGGGACAATCGCTGATTCCCTTCGACGAGCTGGGCCTGACGCTCTCACCCGACGGCAAGACGCT